>JBOHRZ010000217.1:0-5539 GCA_050732975.1 Gemmatimonadales bacterium | reverse complement strand
GTTCGCCAGCGCTACCGGGCGGCCTTCAACGTCGACGAAGCCCAGGCCGCTATCCGCCGGCCGGTGGCGCGAGACGCATCCCGAAAGCAGCAGCGCCGCCACACAGGCGGCGCCGCGCATTGCTCCAGCCTTCACGCTGCCGTCACGGCTTCTTCGGGATCATCCCGGGCGGAATCATCGCCTTGAGCGCCTGCGTGTCGAGCGGGTGAAAGCCCGCCGGAATCGCGAATACGTCGGCAGCGGGGGCCGCGCTGGTGGCGGAGACGACCTCGACGACGAGCTGCGAGTCCTTTTCGGCGCGAAGCGGAATCAGCTTCTGGCCGCGGAAGATCTGCGACAACCGGTCGGCGCGCGGACCGCTGATGTGCAGCCGTTCCCGTGCCCAGCCGACCAACGGTTCGGTGGCGGTCGACTGCTGCGCCATGCAAACCAGACCACTGTCGGTGCCCGACACGACGCGCCAATCCTCACAGCGCATTCCCGCGACCGTGCGATACCGGCCGGTCGGGGTCGCGTGAGTCGAGTCCTTGACCAGCGTGTCGTTCTGAATGACCGAATCGGCGGCGTGGGTGCCGATTCGCAGGCTGACGCCCAGGGACGAATCGCCGCCGGTGATCGCCGGCGGAATCATCATCCGCAGCGCCGGGGTCAGCGAGACCAGAATGTCGGCGCTGTCCGCACCGCGCCGGCTGATCACCCGGAGCCACGCGCCCTGGAGCATCGCAGCGGAACCGCCCAGCGAATCGAAGGAGATCGTCACGGCGCTGCGCTGGCCATCGCTGGCCGCGGTGAACCGCAGCCCGACGGTTCCGAGCATCCCGGCGCCTGTGGACGCGCCCGGAGTCACGTGCATCGCGATCACCACCGTGCCCACGGGCGTGGCCTGGGCCGCCACAGTCGACGGAATGAACCAGATCACGCCTGCCGCCAGCGTCAGTGCGGTCCGCATCAAGGTCTCCTTGCCTCGCGGCAAGTGGTAACGGGTGAGCCGGTTATTCGCCGCCCCGGCCGCGGCCGCCCATCGACGGCATTTCCATGTAGCCGTCCGGGATCGTGAAGATGTCGCTGGGCACGCCGCCCTTCTGCACCGACGTCACGAGCATCATCGGCTTCCCGTCGGAGTCGGTCACCTTGAGAGGAAACGCCTCGACGTTCTGCCCGAAGGCGCGCATCCATGCGGTGCCGCGCGCGTTACCGCCCACCATCGACATGGCAAAATGACCCGACTGCTTGTTCATGCACGCGCGGTCCTCGAGCTTGCCGTTGTTGTCGATCTCGAAATCCTCGCAAGTGAGGCCGGCGATCGTTTCGGTCGTCCCGAGATCCTTCATCGAGTACGTGCTCGTCTTGTCGTTGTCGCCGGCGGCCTTGTTGAGGTCGACCACCATCTTCATTCCGTTCATCCCACCCATCTGCATCGGAATGAGCACGGTTTCCTTCATCGTCGAAAAGTCGATGACGCCACGGATCTCCTTGCCGCTTATCGGTCCGGAGTTCGCCGGTGCCAGCATGGTGAATGCGGCGCGCTGTCCGCTCACGAAGTACTTGACGTCCATCTGGTGGTCGGCGTCGCCCATCTTCATCGTGATGACACCATCGAACTGCGCGGTGAGTGGCACGGCGCTCACAATCGGCAGCAGACTGGCAAACAGGATCCGGCGCATGACATGCTCCCAGTGAAGTCCAATCCGGCGAGCGGCGTGGGTGAGATTCGAACTCACGAGACCCGTGAAGGTCTGCCGGTTTTCAAGACCGGTGCATTCAACCGCTCTGCCACCACGCCGCGTTCCATTAAGCTATTGCCCATGCTTGATCCTGTCGACCTGACCCGGGCGCTGATCGCGATCCCCTCGCCCACCGGGCACGAGCAGGCGGTGGCTGATTTCCTGGCCGCCGAGCTTCGGCGCCTCGGCTGGGAGGTTGAGCGGCAACCGGTGGCCGGCGGGCGCGACAACCTATACGCCCGCCGGGCCGAGCCGGTCGTGGTGCTGTCGACACACCTGGACACGGTACCGCCGGAGTTGCCGGCTCGCGAGGACGCCCGGACCCTGTACGGCCGCGGCGCTTGCGACGCCAAGGGCATTGCCGCCGCGATGGTCGCTGCCGCCCAGGCGATGGTCGATGGCGGCGAATCGCGGATCGGGCTCCTGTTCGTCGTCGGTGAGGAGGACGGCTCGGACGGCGCGAAGGCCGCCGCCTTCCTGGCGCCGAAGGGCCGCTTCCTGATCAACGGCGAGCCCACGGAGAACCGGCTCGTCACCGCGCAGAAGGGAACCCTGAAGGTCCATGTCGAGGTCTCCGGCCGTGCCGCCCACTCCGGCTACCCGCACCTTGGTGACTCGGCGATCGATCGATTGCTCGATGTGCTGCGCCGGATTCGCGAGGCGGCACTGCCGACGGACCCCGTGCTCGGCGAAACGACCGTCAACATCGGCAGGATCGCGGGCGGTGAAGCGCCCAATGTGGTGGCGCCTCAGGCACGCGCGGAATTGCTGGTACGCCTGGTCGGCCGCGAAGCGCCGGTGATGGAGGCGTTGCGCGCCGCAGCCCGATCCGATGCCATCCTGACCTTCATCCCGGGCATCCCGCCGGCGACAGCGCCGGCGCTTCCCGGCTGGCCGTCTACCACCGTGGCGTTCGCGTCGGACCTCGCCTTCCATGGGAGCTGGGGCACCTGCTATCAGCTCGGTCCCGGGTCGATCCACGTTGCCCACACGGCCGACGAACGGATCGACAAGGACGAGCTTCGCGAAGGAGCCCGACTCTATACCCGGCTGGCGGAGGAGCTGCTGCGGGGCACTGGCCGGTAGGATCGGTCAGAAGTCGATCCGGGTGATCCGGCCACCGCGACCAACGGCCCAGGCCCGCTTGCCCGCAGCGCGAACCGCCCAGTAGAGACCTTGGGCCGCCGCGGTCCAGCTCTGACCCAGGTCACGCGTGACGAATACGCCGCTGTAGGTTGCGACCACCGCGACGCCGTTGCCGGCGGCCGGGACCAGCGCCCCACCCGACAGCGATCCCGGCGCCGCCGGACGATGCGCGAGTTGCCAGGTGGCGCCACCGTCGTTCGTGGTCGCCACAGCGTTCGCCGACGTATCGTGCGGCATGGCGTTGTTGATCGTCGCGGCTACCGCGATGCCGTGATGGGCGTCGCGAAATGACAGCGCGGTAATTCCCGCCATGGGACCATGCACCAACGGGGTGGAATCCGCCGCCACGGTCCAGGTCCGGCCGGCGTCATCGCTGCGGAGGATCCGACCTCGCGGTGTGCTCGCCGCGATCCATCCGCGGTCGCCGGCGATCGCGATGCAACTGTTGCTCGACGCGAAGGCGCCTTCGCCGGGGAGGGTGGCGGGAACCGACTCGGGCGGCAGCAGTGCCCAGTGGGTGCCGCCATCGTCGGTGTGCAGGATTGTAGTGCGGCTTTGCGAGGCATCGCTGAAGGCGATCCCGTGTTTCGCGTCGAAGAATCCGATGCAATCGTAGAAGGCGCTGGAGTCGGCGTTCGTGAATTGCCCAGTCCAGGTGATCCCGCCGTCGTGTGTGTGGTAGATGCGGGAATCCGGCCCGTTGCCAGCGCTCAGCACCCACGCCTCGTTGCCGCTCAGAGCTTGCACCCCGCGGAACTCGAGTCGGTCGGCACCGGGAACCACGAGCCGGGTCCAGTGGTCGCCGCCGTCGATGGTTCGCAGCACCGTCCCGTTGCTGCCGCCCGCCCACGCCACCTCGGGGCTCACCGCACTCACCGCCTGCAGCGTCGCGGTGACGCCGCTGGCTTCGTCGGTTACCCGCGGCTGCTGGGCCGCGGCCGTACTTACGGCGAGGAGTGCACCGGCGCAGACCGCTCCCGCGCGCCTCAGCGGCACGCGCCGTACGTCGATTGCTGGATCCGGTTCACAATCGACTGCGCCGCCAAGGCGTGGATCGAATCTCCCGCCTGTTGCAGCACGGGCGCGGCGCCGCTGTACACGATGGCGTACAGGCAGAGTATCGAGGCCGACGGCGGATCGAACCAACCGAGGGCGCGATGCTGGGCGGCTGCTTCCGGGTGATATACGTCGAACAGCAACGTCCGGGTGAGCGGCAGGTTCATCAGCCCCAGCGGCGAGTCGACGATCGGCCCTCCGGCCTTGATCGGCGCCGGCATCAGCTTCCGCACCATGCCCTGCGAGACGAGGTACTTCTCCAGGTCGAGCGGATTGCCGTCGGGATACCCGCCGTCGCTCCACGAGAAGTAGATCGGCCGCTTGCCGAGATTGTCCTGGATCAGGAACAGTGTGGCGATGTCGCTGCGGGTGACCGTGGGCTTTCCCCACTTGACCCAGACATCGGCTCCGAGCTGCACGCTGTCGCCTGGCGTCACGCTGTAGCCCTCCTGCAGCGAGTCGAGCTGCCCCTGGGTCTGTTTGTCGAGCACCGAGGTGGTCGGCTTCGGCCAGCCCCCCGGCGGTGTTCCGATCAGCGGCACCGCGTTGGTGTCCGACCCCGGCTGCCAGATCTTCGGTGCGCGCGACGGATCGAACGCCGGCGTGACGCGCCGCTTGAGCTGGTTCAGGTGCCAGTCGGTGTTCATCAGTGAGAGGTTCGCGAGGGTGACATCCTGGCGTACGCCGAGGACTTCCTGCGCGAACCAGAGCGGGAAGGTGTCGTTGTCGCCCGCGGTGATCAGGATGCCGTAGGGTTCCACCGATTGCAGCATGTCGACAGCAAAGTCACTGGCCAGGGTTTCGTGGTTGCGCGGTGCGCTCAACCGGTTGCCCACCAGTGGAATGACCGCGAGCGCCAGGACGGGCGTTCCCACCACCCATCGTCGGGCCTCGGTTACCCGGTCGCCGAGCCATTCGCCGATGGCCCGGATCGCGGCGGCGAATCCGGCGGCGAGG
The DNA here is from genome assembly GCA_050732975.1 of Gemmatimonadales bacterium. Classification (GTDB taxonomy): domain Bacteria; phylum Gemmatimonadota; class Gemmatimonadetes; order Gemmatimonadales; family GWC2-71-9; genus Palsa-1233. Next base: position 656 of record JBOHRZ010000217.1, on the reverse strand, counting down.
AGCACGCCGGAAAACGCGAACGATGCTACGAAGAAGTAGTCGCGCTCGCGGACCTCGGCGTCGTTCGGGTCGATGCCCGGCGTGCCGAACTGATAGCGGAAGTTGAGGTAGAAGATCAGCAGCAGCGTCAGGGTGAACAGCATCGTGGCCGCCACGATGCCCGCCCGGCGGTCGCGGACCACGAGGATCCCGAGGCCCCAGGCGCACAGTGCCGTGAAGATGCCCGTGGCGAGGCTGCTCAGGCCGCCGATGTCCTTCGCCCACTGCCAGCTCCAGTAATGCCAGTACATCGAGAGCTGTGCGCTGAAGGGTGACATCCGGTCGGTCACCGGCGGCTTGCCGTACTGGATGCGGTTGAGCACATCGCTGAGAGCCTGGGAGAAGAATCCCGACGGCTCGCCCTCATTGATGGCGGGATGCTGTGCGGCGCGGATCGGAAGATAGACGTAGTTCAGCGTCAGGCCGACAATCACGGCGAGCACGCCGAGGTAGAGCAGGGGATTGCGGCGGTCCGTGGCCACTCCCCATCAGGCGATCACGACGATGCCGAGGAGCCCGACCACCCGCACCAGCGCGTTCATCGCGGAGGCGCCCTCGATGGCGTTGGGATACGACAATGCCAGCTCGGGATTGCTCCACGTTCCGTGATTCACGAT
>JBOHRZ010000216.1:0-5597 GCA_050732975.1 Gemmatimonadales bacterium | reverse complement strand
GGGTGACCGCGCCGACCGCTCCGCAATCCGCTCCGGCGCTACCAAGGTCGTCATCGAAGGGGTCGTCGATCCGATTCCCGACCGCACCCGCGCTGCGGTCGCCGCCGCGGGCATCGAAGTCGACGACCACCTGGTGCTGCGCCGCGAGATCACCGCGGAAGGACGGTCGCGGGCCTGGATCAACGGCTCGCCGGCGACGATCGGCACCCTGGCACGGGTCGGCGAAGGATTGGTAGACCTCCATGGCCAGCACCAGACCATCGAGCTGGTCGAACCGGTGACACAACGCGCGCTGCTTGATGCCTTCGGGTCGGCGGAGCCGGCCGCTCGCGCTGCGGCGTCGGCGTTCGACCGGCTTGCGGAGGCGCGGGCCGGGTACACGGCCCTGGTCGCCAGGCGTGACGACGCGCAGCGGCGCGCCGACTGGTTGCGCCATGTCGTGGCGGAGATCGACGCTGCCCATCCTCGTCCCGGCGAAGAGGAGGTGCTGGCCGGCGAAGCGAATCGGCTGTCGCAGTCCGGCGCGTTGGTGGGCCACGCCGCCGAGCTGGTCGGCGCCATCGATGACGAGGACACCGGTGCCCGCACCGCGCTGGGACGCGCCGAGCACGCGTTCCACGCGCTGGAGCGCATCGACCCGTCGTTGGCCGAATGGCGGGAATTGATCGACGCGGCGTACACCGCACTCGACGAACTGGCCCGGCGCGCGGTCGAATACCAGTCGACACTCAGCGACGATCCCGAGCGGCGCGCCGACGTCGAACGCCGCCGCGACCTGTTGCGCGACCTTCGCCGCAAACATGGCGAGTCGATTGCCGCGGTGCTCGAGGTGCGTGACGCGGCGCATGGCGAACTCGACCTTCTCGACACCGCGGAGCTGGATCTCCGCGCTCTCGCGGCAGCGATCGCCGGCGCCGAACGCGGCTGGCGCGACCTCGCGGCGGAACTCACCGCGATGCGTGCCGCGGCGGCCGATCGTCTGGCGAAGGAAGTATCGCGGCTGCTGCCACGACTGGGGCTCACCGGCGCTCAATTTTCAGTCGAGCTCGCGCCGCTCGCCGAGCCGGGCCGTGACGGCGCGGAATCCGTGACATTCGTGGTGCGGCTCAATCGCGGCATGGAACCCCGCCCGCTGGCGCGGGTCGCGTCAGGAGGCGAACTGTCGCGTCTCATGCTGGCGCTCAAGGTGGTACTTGCTCGCGAGGACGCCGTGCCCTGTCTGGTGTTCGACGAGATCGACCAGGGAATCGGCGGCGAGGTCGGCAGTCGCGTGGGCGGGGCACTGGCGCGAGTCGCCGCCGCGCATCAAGTGCTGGTGATCACCCACCTGCCGCAGATCGCGGCTCGCGCCGACCACCATCTGCGCATCGCCAAGGCCACCCGCGGCGGCCTGGCCACCAGCGATGTCGCTGTGCTGCACGGAGAGGATCGCGTCCTCGAGCTGGCGCGGATGCTGGGCGACGCCGACAGCGACGCCGCGCGGCGACTCGCCGTCGCGCTGATCAACGCCCCGGTCAGTGCGTGAAGAGCGACCGGTAGACCTTCAAGTACATCCGCGTTGTCAGCGCCACCGGAAAGATTCCCGACCCCGACGATATCGTCCGCTCGACCGACCACCCGGCCTCGACCGGCAGGCTCGGCGAACCGTCGCGATTCGGTGCGCTGTTGGAATAGCTGATCCCGATTCCCAGTAGCAGTGCGTTGGCGGCACTGCCGACGTCGAGCACGTCCGGGGACGTGGCCGTGATCGGCGCCTGGCCGCTCAGATAGGTGGAGTGGCTCATGGCCCGGCGCCAGTACTGGATCGTCCCGGCCAGCGCCAGGTGCGGCGCGAAGGCGAAGTATGGCTGCGCCGTGAACGCGATACTGTCGCCGGGCTGCGGCCGGACCGCGGCGGTGACGGCGGCCGGAACCAGCGCCTCGTCGGGCGCGCCGAGGCGTCGCAACTCGCTCCACGGCCACTCGTGCCGGTAGGTCAGGTCCAGCCGCGCGCCGAGATGTCCCCTCCGCGCGTCGCCGATCACGTCGACCTGGCCCGACGGATGCCGGCTGCCTGCGGCCTGGTCGAGGAGAAAGGCCGGGTCGGCCGCGGCGCCGGTCGGGAATGTCGCGGTGGCGCGGATCCAGAGCGCCCGCCAACTGGCGCTGTCGCTGGTGCCGTGCCGGAAAACTTCCACCGCGACGCCGGCGGACATGTCGCCGAGCGTGTACCGCGACTCCGGATTCGGCGCCGTCGCGAATCCACCCGGTGACGCGAGTAGCGCCGCGAAATTGTCGCTGGTGAGCGGCGCCGACGGCAGCGGCAGCGGCGCGCTGAACCCGGTCACACCCAACTGATTGGCAAACGTGTTCTGCAGCGAGGTGATCTGGTCGAGCAGTTGCATCCCATACGCATCGCCGCTGGTTGGCAACACGGCGCTCGCCGTCGACGGGTCGGCAACCAGGCTGTAGAGCGACTTCCGCACCGCGGTGGCGCGGTTGTAGGTCTGCTGCGCCAGCGCCAGCGTCGTCGGATCGGCGTCGTAGTCGCCGCGGACGATGCGCGTGTTGAGCGAGTCGAGCGCTTCGTCGAATTTGGTGAAGAAGGTCGAGGCCAGGTCGCGGCCGGCGGTGGTGCCGATCCCGTCGGCCATATTCGCGGGATTGAGTCCCACCCGCGACGCGGCGGGATCGAACGCCAGCGAGACGCGACTGCGCAGGAAGAGGATCGGAACGGTACCGAAGATGGTGATCCGCGACGTGAGCCCCAGGGCGAGGCCGATGTCGCCGATGCCGCGCGACTGTGCCGCCAGCGCGGTGATGCCGCCCAGTGTCAGGCCGCTCACCGGCTCGCCCAGCACCGTACCCAGACTGGCGTCGAGGCCGCGGATCATCGCGTTGTCGCTGCCGTCGAACTGGGCGCCAAGCGGCAGCTTGTCGCCGTTCGACCAGTAGTGGTCGCTGGGATTGAGCGACCCGGAGAAATCGATGCGAAGGGCACCGCGTGGCACGGTGATGAGGGGCAGTTGCGCCGCCAGCGATGTGGTGATGCAGGTGAGCAGCAATGCGCCGGGCACGAAACGGCCGATCATCGCGCGAAAGGTAGTCATGCCGCGGTGGCCGGCCGCATCGCGCGCCGGACTACGTGATAGCTTTCATGTCGTCGCGCTCGGGTGACGGAACCGGCAGACGTAGGGGACTTAAAATCCCCGGGGGGCAACCCCGTGCGGGTTCGAGTCCCGCCCCGAGCATTGCGTCCTAGTCGTCTGTGATCGGATTCTCGCCGGCCAGCGCGCGGCCGACCTGGTCGGGAAACCGGCGGATGTCGATCGGCTTGCTGATGTATCCGTCGAACCCGGCCTCGAGCGCCTTTTCCATGTCGCCGGCCATGGCGTTTGCGGTCAGCGCCACGATCCGCTGATCCCGGAATTCCGACTCGCGCACTTCGGCCAGCAGCGTAAAGCCGTCCTTGCCCGGCATCTGGATGTCCATGAGTATCAGGTCCGGCCGCCGCTGGCGTAGCGAGGCGAACAACTCCTCGCCGCCGAGGATACCGGTGATGTCGTGGCCTTTGAGGCGCAGCAGCGTGGTGAACAGCTTCATGTTGTCCGGACTGTCTTCCACGATCAGGATCGACGCCACGAGGACCCCCGCGAGTTCGGGTCGTAAGGCAGTTGTTCCGCCGGCCGCGTAAAGATACGATTCCCGACGAGGGATCGGCTTGAACCCGGAGAGCGGCGCTGACCACGACCCGAACACGCGAGGTGAGCGGCACCCACCGCGTCCCCGGCGACAAGAGCATCACCCATCGTGCCCTGCTCCTGGCGGCGCTCGCACCCGGCGTCTCGACGATCCGTGGTGCCCTCAGCTCGCTCGACGCGCGTGCCACCGCGCGAGTGCTGCGCCAGCTCGGTGCGAGGATCAGCGCGTTCGCCGGCGGGCGTCCGGTGGTCGTCGCCGGCCGCGAGCGGTGGCGGCGCCCGGCCGCGCCGCTGGATTGCGGCAACTCCGGGACGACAGCCCGATTGCTGCTCGGGGTCCTGGCCGCCCACCGGTTCGCCGCGACGCTCACCGGCGACCGCTCGTTGCGCCGCCGCCCGATGCGGCGCGTCACCGAACCGCTGGGAAAGATGGGCGCCCGGGTCACCGCAGCCGAGCGCGACGGACTGCCACTCACCATCCGCGGTGGCGATCTCCACGCGCTCGATTGGCGACTGCCCGTGGCATCGGCGCAGATCAAGAGCTGCCTCCTTCTTGCCGGCGCCGCCGGAAAAGTGGCGGTGACGTTGCACCAGCCGGCGCCGAGTCGCGACCATACCGAGCGGCTGCTGCGCCACCTCGGCTTCACCATCGTCGTTGACGGCGCTGCGGTGCGTCTCGAACCGGATGGCGCGTTTCATCCGCTCGACCTGGACATTCCCGGCGACATATCCTCGGCGGCGTTCCTGGTCGCCGCGGCCGCGCTGGCGCCGCGCGGCCAGATCGCCATCGCCGGTGTCGGGGTCAATCCGTCGCGCACCGCGTTCCTCGGTGTGCTGGCGCGGATGAATGTTCCGGTTCGCGTGGTCGGTGTGATCGAAGCCTCCGGGGAACCCCGGGGCACGCTGATCGCAGGGGCCAGTGATCTTCACGCGGTGACGGTCTCGGCCGCCGAGGTCCCGGGCGTGATCGACGAAATTCCGATGCTCGCCTGCCTGGCAGCGCGGGCCCCGGGCACCAGCCGCTTTTCGGGGCTCGCCGAACTGCAGGTCAAGGAAAGTGACCGCCTCGCGCTGCTCGCCGGGAATCTGGCGCGGGTCGGCGTGGATGCCGCGGTCGAGGGCCACGACCTGATCGTGAGGGGCACCGATCGCCGGCTGGCGGGCCGGGTGGTCACCCAGGGCGATCATCGCATCGCGATGGCGTTCTCCGTGCTGGGAACCTCGCGCGGTGCCAGGTTTACCATCGACGATCCGGCCTGCGCCGCTGTGTCATTCCCCGGGTTCCGGGCGACGCTGGATGGACTCTACCGGCGGCGGTGATGATTCCCCGGGTGATCGCGATCGACGGTCCGGCCGCATCGGGGAAGTCGTCGACCGCTGCCGCGGTGGCGGCAGCGCTGGAGTGGACCCACCTCGATTCGGGGGCGCTCTATCGCTCGCTGACCTGGGTCGCGATCGACGCCGGCGCCACCGATCCCACCGCGATCATTGCTGCAGCCAACACCCGGCATGTCGGCGTGGTGCCTCACGGCGGGCACCTCGATGTGCACATCGACGGAGTGGACGACATCGAGGCGGCGATCCGCTCGGCGGCGGTCAATGCCCGAGTGGCGACCACGGCCGCTCTCCCGTCGCTGCGTGCCTGGGTCAACGCCCACCAGCAGCGCGCCATTGCCGATTTCGGTTCGATCGTGATCGACGGCCGCGATATCGGTACCGTCGTGGTGCCCGACGCCCCGCTCAAGGTCTTCCTCACCGCCACGGCGGAAGAGCGGGCACGACGGCGGCTCCGGCAGCGCAATGACGCCATCGATCCGCTGTTTCTCGCCGCCGAAACGGCTCGCCTCGAAGAACGCGACCGGCTTGACGCCGCCCGCGCCGCCGCGCCGCTGCGCCGTGCGCCCGACGCCGTTGTCC
>JBOHRZ010000215.1:0-5605 GCA_050732975.1 Gemmatimonadales bacterium | reverse complement strand
AAGGTGACCCATTTCGTTGCCAGCGCCGGAACCGGCGGCACAGTGAGCGGCATCGGGAGATATCTCAAGGACCGCAATCCGGCGATAAGGGTATTCGCGGGCGATCCGATCGGTTCGCTCTATGCGTGGTATCACCGCACGCATCTGCTTGCCGACAACGGTGCACCGTACAAGGTCGAGGGAATCGGCGGCGACAAGGTACCCACGACGCTGTGGTGGGACGTCATCGACGAATTCCGCACCGTCAGCGATCGCGATGCGATGGCCATGGCGCGGCGCCTGGCGCGTGAGGAGGGGATCCTCGCCGGTGGATCGACCGGCGTAAACCTCGTCGTGGCGCTGGAGATCGCGCGTGAGCTGGACGATCCCGACGCCTGCGTGGTAACCATCCTCGCCGACACCGGCGAGCGGTACCTGTCCAAAGTCTTCAACGATGCGTGGCTGCAGGAGAACCAACTGCTCGACGCCCCGCGCCCCACGGTGCTGGATCTGCTGCGGCGCCGCGGCGATGACGCGAAGGAGGTCGTCCAGGTGGCACCGGCGGCGCAGGTCCGCCAGGCCCTCAACCTCATGAGCACCTTCGACGTGTCGCAGATCCCGGTGATCGAAGACAAGGACTGCGTCGGCTCGCTGGTCGAAAGCGCGCTGATGACCGCGGCCCTGGAGGATCCATCGGTGCTCGACCGCGCGGTGCGGGACGTGATGGACAAGCCGTTTCCGTCGGTCGAGAGTTCGCTTACCATCGACCGGCTGGCGCCGATGCTGACCCGGGGGTCGCCAGCCGCGCTGGTGGTCGAGCACGGCGATGTCATCGGGATCGTCAGCCGCTACGACGTGTTGCAGCTCATGATCGGCCGCTGAACCGGCACCACCGCGGCGATGTCGCCATCTTTCCGGGATGAAGATCTGTGTCTTCACCGGCGGTTCGTCGTCGGAGCGCGACGTGGCATTCGCTTCGGCGTCCCAGGTGGTGACGGCACTGCGGGGGCGCGGCCACGAGGTATCGGTGGTCGATACCACCAGCGGCCTCCTCGAACCCGCAGCCGAAGCCCGTTTGCTCGTCGCCGCCGTGGCCACCTCGCCTCCGGCCGAGGAAGAGGTCGCCGAGCTGCCATCGCGGGAACGGTCGGCGCTCCTCGGCGGCCTGCTCGACACTCCTGCCGTCCGCGGCGCGGACGTGGTCTTTCTCGCCCTGCATGGCGGCTCTGGAGAAGACGGAACCATCCAGACGATCCTCGAGCTCGCCGGACTTCGCTACACCGGTGCAGGTCCCCTCGGAAGCGGCGTCGCCATGGACAAGGACCTCAGCAAGCGGCTCTTCCTCCAGGCAGAAGTGCCGACCGCCGCATGGCTGATGGCACCGGTCGCGGCGTCGACGATCGACCTCGAGCTCGACTGGCCGGTGATCGTGAAACCTTCACGGCAGGGGTCCACCGTAGGGTTGAGCCTGGTGGAAGGCCCCGGCGACGTCCGTGCTGCGATCGCCGAGGCCGCGCGTCACGACGACGAGGTCATGGTGGAAGCATTCGTTCCCGGGCGAGAACTGACCGTCGGCATCCTTGGCGACACCGCGCTGGCGGTGGGCGAGATCATCCCCCGCCACCGACTCTTCGACTATGAATGCAAGTACACCCCCGGGATGTCGCAGGAGATATTCCCCGCCGCGATTCCGGAACTGGTGATGGCCGAAGCGCAGGATATCGCGCTGCGGGCCCATCAGGCCCTTAAATTGCGGGGATACTCCCGGGTGGATTTCCGTCTCACTGAAGACGACGAACTCTTCTGCCTTGAGGTCAACACCCTGCCGGGGTTGACATCGGCATCGCTGCTCCCGAAGTCGGCGGCCGCGGCGGGGGTCGACTTTCCGACCCTGTGCGAACAGATCTGCGAGCTGGCGTTGCTGCCATGAGCGAATTCCGGTTGAATGACGAACCGCATCGACGGCTGACTCCCTGGGTCGGCCGGCTGCTCGCGGTCAATGCCGTGGTGCTGCTGCTGCAGCAAACGATCTTTACCTCCGGGCGCCTGACCGATCTCCTGTGGTTCAATTCGGCCCTGGCACTGCAGCGCCCGTGGACGTTCGTGACATACATGTTCGTGCACGCGGGCATTCTGCACCTGGCAGCGAACTCGCTCGCGCTCTTTGTCTTCGGACCGACGGTGGAACGGCGCCTGGGGAGCACGGTGTTCGTCACGTACTACCTCTATTGCGGCGTGGTCGCGGCGTTCGTCGCGATGATGCTTCATGCGGTCGGAATCGGTCACCTGCCGAAGTTGCAGGACGGCGTCTGGACAGGCTGCATTCTCGGAGCGTCGGGAGCGATCATCGGCGTCGCGTATGCCTTCGCGCGACTGCTCCCGGATGCCGAGCTGATGGTGTTCCCGCTTCCGATGCCGGTGCGGGCGCGCTGGCTTGTCGCCGGGCTCGCCGTGTTTGATCTGGTGGGGCTCTTCCTGTTGAACGACAACATCGCCCACGAAGCGCATCTGGGAGGCCTTGCCGCGGGAATGCTCTTCTTCGTGCTGCGAGGTATCTCGCGGCCGGCGATGCCCGTGGCGATCTCGTCGCCGCGTCCCAGGATGCCGGTTACCGCCGGGAGCGAACGGCGCCAGGGCACGACCAGCGCGGCGCGCCGTGCGGCTGCGCCGCAGGCCGCCTCGGGTCAGCGCACCGAGCCCGACGAGACCACCGAGATCGACCGGGTGCTGGACAAGATCAGTGCCCAGGGGATCGAATCGCTCACGCCCGACGAGCGGCGCTTCCTCGACTCTGTGGCGCGCCGCCGCCGCGATCTTCCTCACTAGCCGCAGCCGTGGTACTCGACCTGGTCTCGCCGTGGTGCGCCGCAGTCGAGGCGACAGGATCCCTCGCCGCGCGGCGCGCCTTTCGGGCCCGCCACGACACATTGCTCGAAGCGCTCCGCCGCCAGCGGGCACCGCAGGCCGACGCCTTCCCGCTCGGGACCGACCCGGCCGCACTGCGACCGCTTGCCCGACGCGCTGCCGACCCGCGCCGGCACGAACTGCTGCGCGACCTGGCCCGGGAGGTGGCGCGATTCGGCAGCGGCGGATGCGATCGCATCGCGATCGTTGCCGGCCACGACAAGGGCGACGCCACCGAGCCCCTCCCGCTCCGTGAGGGGTACGTGGTGCTGTTCCTCGACCAGATCGACGACGACGTGGCGATGACCGTGGCGTTCGCGCGCGGCGCCGCGGCGGTGACGCGCTGGCGAACCGCCGATGGCGCCCTCCGCCGGCAGATCGGACCGCACTGGGACCGGTGGGAGGTGGCGCGCGACGCGCCGCTTCGCGAGTGGCTGTACGCCGAAGCGCTCGGCTTCGAGCTGGCCCGCGCGCTGCGCCCCGATCTCGCGACCCATCAGTTGCTGGGTATCAACCGCTCGATGTATCGCCGGCTGCGGCAGGGTGAGAAGTCATTGCGCGCCCGTCTCGCCGCGGATTTCGATCAGGCAGGCATCGGTCCCGTGCTGCGATGGTTGACGCCATCGGCGACGCGATCGCTGCGCACGACGGGCGGTTCGGCGCTGCCGCCGATGGCTGGCCGCTATCTCGCCAGCACCATGCTGTCACAGCGCGTGGAGCGGGTGGGTCTGCGGGCGGCGATCGGGATGGCGTCGTAGCGCCACCCCCCGGCTCACTTCTTCCGGGCGACCACCACCGCCGGCTTGCCCTGCATCATCCGCCGCTCCTTCATCACCAGCCACTGCTGCGGAATCGACGCGATGTTCTGCACGGCGTAGTACAGGTTCAATCCGGAAGCGAACCGGGCGAAGAGCAGCAACATGATTCCCGGCATCATCCAGGTCATCATCTTGGCCTGCGGATTGGGCGGCAGGCCCATCTGCCCGATCCGGGAGACGACGTACATCGAAGCCGACATCAGCAACGGGGTGATGTAGAGCGGATCGGCGCGGGCGAGATCCGACATCCAGAGGAAGCTCACCCCGCGCACTTCGATGGTATAGGCGAGCACGAAGAACACGGCGATCAGCAGCGGATACGGCAGCAGCATCGGCCAGCATCCGCCCAGGGGATTGACCTTGTGCTCCTTGTAGAGCTTGAAGGTCTCCTGCTGCAGCTGCTGGGGGTTTTCCTTGTAGCGTGCCTGCAACGCGGTCAGCTGCGGTTGCACCGCCTGCATCCGGGCCATCGACCGCATTGCGGTGCGCGACAGCGGCCAGAGGAGCACCCGCACCAGAAGCCCGAAGATCACGATCACCAGGCCGTAGCCGAGCCCCATTGCGGTGTGCATCCATACGAAGATCGCGCGGATCACCACAGCGATCGGACGGACCACCGGCCGCAACCACGCCCAACCATACGGGTTGACGTCGTCGAATCGGTGACCGAACGCGGCGAGGCGATTGTACTCCATGGGGCCGAGGTACATGGTCCAGTGGAAGGCGCCCGTGGCCGGGACGGCGATCGATACCGCCACATGGGCGCGGATCGGCCGCGGCGTGGTGTCGGCGGCGAACGCCATCACGCCGCCGATGCGTGGGGTGCTGACCCGCGCCGTTGAGTCATAGGCGAAGAGCGACGCGACGAAGTACTTCGACTTCACCGCGGCCCATTCGAACGGCCCGCTGATCGGCGTCGGTATCCTGGGCTTGAGCTTGGCGAACGCCAGGAATGATGTCTTGTCGCGCTCGGTGACGATGCCGCTCTGCCCGTAATTGTCCGCCGCCGTCGCCTCGGTCTCCTGAAAGCCGTTGCCGAGTCCGACGAGCAGGGTCCCTCCGGTCGCCGGCAGGCCGCTGATCCGGCCGGTGGCGTCGATGCGATAACCACTGCTGGCGAATGTGTACGTGAGGTCGATCTGGTATCCGCCGGTAGTGCCGTGCATTGTCAGCGTCGCCGGCTGCTTCGTGGTGTCGAGCGAATCAGCGCTGGCCGTGAACGCCACGCGATCGAGATTCACCGTGTCGGTGCCGACTACGACCGTCCCACCCAGCAGGCCGCCGCCCGGCGGAATCAACTCCAGTGTGTCGTGCTGCGTTGCCGGGGCAAGCGAACGGTATTGCAGCAAGCGGCTTGAGACGATGCGGCCGCCGAGCGTGGAGATGGCGTAGCGATACAGCGTCGACCGCACCACGACAGTTTCGCCCGGCGGCGATCCGGTGACGGAATCGGCGGGGGAAACGGCCGGGGCGGGCGCCGCAACGGGACCCTCGGTGTCCGGCTTCACGCTGTCGCGCGACGCGGCGCTCGCCGGCGGCTTCGGCTGCGGACGCCTGAGCAGTACCGCCGGCACGTATACGATGGCGAAAATCAGCAGCAGGCCGATGAGAAGCTTGCGATCCATCAACGCACCGCCGGGTCAGGGCACCGGATCATGGCCGCCGGGATTCCAGGGATGGCACCGCGCCAGACGACGGGCCGCGAGCCAGACACCGCGCACCGCGCCGTGTCGGCGGATTGCCATCAGCGCGTACTGCGAACACGACGGATCGAACCGGCACGACGCCGGCAGGATCGGCGAGAGGAACATCTGGTAGCCGCGCACCAGGACGGTAAGCATCCAGGCGACCGGACCGATCCGCTGCTCCGCCAACGCGGTTGTGTCGCCCAGCCTGGGATCCAT
>JBOHRZ010000214.1:0-5611 GCA_050732975.1 Gemmatimonadales bacterium | reverse complement strand
GCATGTTCGACCCCATCAATGCGCGGTTGGCGTCGTCGTGCTCGAGGAACGGGATCAGCGCCGCGGCGATCGACACCAGTTGCTCCGGCGCCACGTCCATGTAATCGATCCGCGCCGGCGCCAGCAGCGGATAGTCGTCGCCCCGGCGGCACAGCACCAATGACTCCGCGAACGACCCGTCGTCGTTGAGCGGCGCGTTGGCCTGGGCCACCGAGAAGTCCTCTTCGTCGCTCGCCGACAGCCAGCGCAACTCACCGGTCACCTTGCCGTTCTTGACGACGCGGTACGGCGTCTCGATGAAGCCGAGGTCGTTGATCCGGGCGTACGTCGACAGCGACGTGATCAGCCCGATGTTGGGACCTTCCGGCGTCTCGATCGGGCACATCCGCCCGTACTGCGAATAGTGGACGTCGCGGACCTCGAACCCGGCCCGTTCGCGGGTCAGGCCGCCCGGGCCCAGGGCCGACAGCCGCCGCTTGTTGGTCAGCTCGGCCAGCGGATTGGTCTGGTCCATGAACTGCGACAACTGCGATGAACCGAAAAAGGCCTGGATCACCGCGCTCACCGTTCGTGCGTTGACCAGGTCGTCGAGCGAGATCTTCTCGGGATCCGAGTTGATGCTCATCCGCTCCTTCACCAGCCGCGCCATGCGCGACAGGCCGACCGAGAACTGGTTGGCGATCAGTTCGCCCACCGACCGGATCCGGCGGTTGCCGAGATGGTCGATGTCGTCGGTGTTGCCGCGGCCGTCGTGCAGGTCGATCAGGTACTTCACGATCGCGATGAAGTCTTCCTCGGTCAGGACCGTGTGGTTCGGATCAAGCTTGAGCCGCAGGCGCTGGTTGATCTTGTAGCGCCCCACCCGCCCCAGGTCGTAACGCTTGGGATTGAAGAACAGCTTCTGGATCTGCTGCCGCGCCGTCTCCAGATTGGGCGCGTCGCCGGGCCGGAGCAGCGCGTAGATATCCTCCAGCGCCTCCGCCTCGGAATGGGTCGGATCCTTGGCCAGGGTGTTGCGGATCAGCGGCGACTCGCCGCGGGCGGCCGGCAGCAGCACCTCGATACGATGCACCCCGGCCTTTTCCAGCTTCTCGCGCAGCCGGTCGGTCAGTTCCTTCCCCGCGTCGGCGAGCACCTCGCCCGTCTCAGGGTCGGCCGCGGCAAAGGCCAGCACCGGGGCGCTCCGCTCGCGGTTGGCGACCGGCGCTTCTTCGTCGCGCAGGTCGAGCGTGGTGTACCCCGCGAACACCCGCACCCGCTTCACACCGACGTGGCGCATCGCCTGCAGGCGCTCGGGCGTGAGCTCGTCGCCCGTGGCGCCCAGCAGGTCGCCCTGCGGGTCCTCGGGGTTCGGTACGTCGACCGCCAGCATCGAGCCCACGATCTCGCGCCGTTCCTGGCGCGAGTCGGCCCGCCCGGTGATGTCGAGGTCCTTCTCGGCAAAGAAGAGCTTGAGGATCTCGGCATTGGTGCCGTAGCCGAACGCGCGCAGCAGCGCCGTCGCCGGGAACTTCTTCTTCTTGTCGATGTGCACGTAGATCACGTCGTGGATGTCGATCGTGAACTCGACCCACGACCCGCGGAACGGAATGATCCGCGCGCTGAACAGGCGCTGCCCGTTGGGATGGATGTCCTCTTCGAACACCACGCCCGGTGAACGATGCAGCTGCGACACCACCACGCGCTCGGCCCCATTGATCACGAACGTTCCCAGCGGCGTCATGATCGGCAGGTCGCCGAGATAGACTTCCTTCTCGATCGCATTGTTGAGCCGGCGCTGGCCGTCGACGTCCTCGAAGACGTCCAACCGGAGCTTGGTCCGCAACGGCGCGGCGTACGTCATGTCGCGCTCGATGCACTCCTCGACCGAGTACTTCGGGTCGCCCAGCGAGTAACCCACGAACTCCAGCGAGTACTTCCCGTTGACGTCGCTGATCGGGAACAGGTCGCGGAACACCCGCTCCAGCGAGACGTCCTGACGGTTCCCGTCCACGTCGTCGGGGACGAGAAGGGAGTCGAAGGCCCTGGTCTGGATGTCGAGCAGGTGCGGCATGTCCATGACGCCCTGCATCGAGGAGAATGAAATCACCGGCAACGTATCAGTCATGAGACTCGGCTTCCTGGCAATAGGGGACGGCAGAGCCCCGCCCCTCGCACCTGGCGAGGAACGGCGATGGTGTCGTCCGGATTTCGAGGTCGGTTCGCGTCAATTCCGTCTCGCTGAAATGAGGTCCGAAAACGGGCCGATCCTTCGCGCGCGAACGATTCGCGCGCTTCAGGATGAGCCCTTCGGGCTCACTTCAACTCGACGGTCGCGCCTTGATCCTCGAGCTTCTTCTTCATTTCCTGCGCTTCGGCCTTCGACACGCCCTCCTTCACCGTGCTCGGCGCGCCGTCGACCAGGTCCTTGGCCTCCTTGAGGCCCAGCGAGGTGACCTCGCGGATCACCTTGATCACGTTGATCTTCTTGTCGCCCGAGGTCTTGAGGATCACCGTGAACTCGGTCTGCTCCTCGGCCGCCGCGGCGGCACCGCCGCCGCCAGCCGCCGGCGCCGCTGCCGCCACGATCGTGACGTTGAACTTGGTCTTGAAGGCCTCGACCAGGTCGGCCAGCTCGAGCACGGTCTTGCTGCCGATCGCCTCGAGAATCTCGTCGTTACTCATCGTCGTTGGCATTGTCTCTCTCCGTTACTGGGCCTGACCGGCCGGCTGACGCTGGTCGCGCAGCGCTTCGATCACCGCGACCAACTGGTAAAGAACTCCGTTGAAGCTGCCGGCGAGCTGCGCCAGCAGGGTCTCGCGCGGCGGGATCTCGCCCAGCCGCTTGACGTACGCCGACGGCACTGCCTTGCCGTCGATCCAGCCGCCCCGGACCGCCGGCTTCTGGTGCTCCTTGGCGAAATCGCCCAGCACCTTCGCCGCCGCCATCGGATCGTCGCCGGCGAAGACGATCCCGGTCTGCCCGGCGAGATGCTCATCGAGGGCCGAGATTTCGTTCGCCGCCAGCGCCCGCTGCGCCAGCGTGTTCTTGACCACCACGTACCGCGCTCCAGACGCCCGCAGCCGGCGGCGGAATTCCGTCATCTTCAGCACGTTGAGGCCGGTGAAGTCGGTGACGAACAGCGTCGGCGACTTGCGGATCTCCTCGGTCAGCGTGTCGACCGTGGTCTGACGGACCGTCTTGCTCATCGGTACTCCGCCGTGTCGAGTTTGATCCCCGGCCCCATCGTGCCCGACACCGTGGCCGACCGGATGTAGGTGCCCTTGGCCGCCGACGGCTTCGCCTTGGCTATCACTTCCATGAACGCCCGCAGGTTCCCCGCGAGTTGCTCCTCGGAGAACGACACCTTGCCGATCGGCGCGTGCAGGTTGCCGGTCTTGTCGACCCGGAACTCGATCTTGCCCGCCTTGAGCTCCCGCACCGCTCGCGTCACGTCCATCGTGACGGTGCCGGCCTTGGGATTGGGCATCAACCCGCGCGGACCGAGAATCCGGCCCAGCGCGCCGAGCTGTCCCATCACGTCCGGCGTCGCGACGATCACGTCGCACTCGAGCCAGCCGTCCTTGAGCTTCTGCAGGTAGTCGAGGCCCACAAAGTCGGCCCCGGCCGCCTCGGCTTCCTTGGCCCGCTCGCCCTGCGCGATCACCAGCACCTTGATGCTCTTACCGGTGCCGTGCGGCAGGATCACGGTGCCGCGCACCGCCTGATCGGTGTGCCGCGGATCGACGCCGAGCCGCACGGCCACGTCGACTGTGGCGTCGAACCTGGTGTAACTGGTCTGCTTGACCAGGCTCACCGCCTGCTCGACGCTGTAGATCTGGCCGGCCTCGACCTTGGCGAGCGCGGCGCGATACTTCTTGCCGCCGGCCATCAGTCCATGACCTCCAGCCCCATCGATCGCGCCGTGCCGGCGATCATCTTCATCGCCGACTCGAGGTCCGAGGCGTTGAGGTCGGCCATCTTGATTTCGGCGATCTTCTGGAGCGAAGCCCGCGAGACCTTGCCGACCTTGGTCCGGTTCGGCGCCCCGCTCCCCTTCTCGATGGCCGCCTCCTTGAGCAGGAGGTTCGCCGCCGGCGGGGTCTTGGTGATGAACGTGAAGGTCCGGTCGCTGAAGATCGTGACCACGACCGGAATCACCATGCCCGCCTGGGACTGGGTCTTCGCGTTGAACTGCTTGCAGAAGTCCATGATGTTGACCCCGTGAGGGCCCAGCGCCGTGCCGACCGGCGGAGCAGGATTCGCCGCTCCGGCCGGGCACTGCAGCTTCACCATGGCCGCGACTTTCTTTGCCATGCGCTTGCCATTCTCCTTTCGGGCCGGTCAAGGACCCTGCCGCCAACCCACCGGGGCGGTCGCCGGAAAACCCAGCCCAAGGCCCAGACAGTTCCGTAAATACCTGCATTCGAGCGGCGACGGCCTCGAATCCGACATCCTGGGCGCAGGGCCCTGGGCCCTGGGCCCTGGGCGCTGGGCGCTGGGCCGCCTTGCTCAATGCCCCCGCAACTGCAAGTAATCCAGTTCCACACTCGTCGGCCGCCCGAACAGCGACACCGACACCTTCACCTTCCCCTTCTCCGGCAGGACTTCTTCGACCACACCGTTGAAGTCCGAGAATGGACCCTCGGTGATCTCCACCGCCTGGCCCGGCAGAAACGGGATCTCTTCCTTGGGCGTCGTCTCGGCTTCCGGCTCCGCGATGCCCAGGAGACGGTTCACTTCATCCTCGCGCAACGCCAGCGGCGCCTTCCCGGTTCCCACGAACTTGATCACGCCCTGGATCGAGTTGACCACGTGCTGCGCCTCGTGGCTCATCCCCATCTGCACGATCACGTAACCCGGGTACAGCTTCCGCTCGACCGTCACCTTCTTGCCAGCCTTGATCTCGACAACTTCCTGCGTCGGCACCAGCGCCTGCGCCACCAGCTTCTCGCCCTCGGGGCGCGGGTCATCGGCGATCCGCTTGTTCAGCAACGAGCGGACCTTGTTCTCGTGCCCCGCCGTCGTCTGAATCGCATACCACCGATACTCCACCGCGACTCCCGTCATCCGGCCAGTTTGCCGACAAGGTCGATCAGGATCTTCTGCAACAGAAAGTCGACCAGGCCGATCACGATGCCGAGCACCACCGCGAACTGGATCACCGCCTTGGTCGCCTTGATCAGCTCGTCCCTGGGCGGCCACGATACCTTGTCCATCTCGGCCCGCGTATCAACGAGGAAGTCGCGAGCCACCAGCAACTTGTTCGGCCCGGCCGGGGTCGGCTGCAACTCCGTGTCAGCCATGGCTCAACTCCGGGGAGAGCGGAGAGAGCGGAGAGAGCACATGGCTCCCTGCTCTCCCTGCTCTCCCTGCTCTCCCTGCTCTCCCTGCTCTCCCTGCTCTCCCCGTCATTTCAGAATCTTCGTCACGACCCCGGCGCCGACGGTGCGGCCCCCTTCGCGGATCGCGAAGCGCAGCCCCTCGTCCATCGCCACCGGCGTGATCAGCTCGATCGTCATCTGGATGTTGTCCCCCGGCATCACCATCTCCACCCCCGCCGGCAACTCCACGTTCCCCGTCACGTCCGTCGTCCGCAGGTAGAACTGCGGCCGGTACCCCTTGAAGAAC
>JBOHRZ010000213.1:0-5619 GCA_050732975.1 Gemmatimonadales bacterium | reverse complement strand
GGTGCGCCTGTGAACGCAGGGGACCTCCGATCGTGAATCGTCGCCACATCCGCGCGATAATCGCGGCGCTCGTTCCCGCGCTCTTCGCAAACTGCGATCACAGTTCGCCGATCGAACCGGCCTACTATGCTCCCGCCGGGCCTCTCATTCCCGGTCTCGAAGCGAAGCTGGCGCTGACCGGCGGCGATGTATCGTGGACCAGCGACGGCACCGCGATCCTGTACGCGGGCGGATGTCTGCAGCGCGAAGCCACCTCAGATATGTTCGGCGCACCGAGCATCAATCTGCTGCCCGCCAGCGGCGGCAGTGCCATCTGGGAGATGTGCGAGTCGAAGAACTCGCTAAAACGGCCGCCCGATTCCCTCGAATCGTTCGGGTCGCCGGCCCTGAATGCTCACGGAGAGCTGCTGTATCGCGAATGCACCTGGCCCAACATCGATCCGGTCATCAACTGCGGAAATCTCGGCCACATCACGATCTGGCTCGCCGATTCGAGCCGGCCGTGGGGCCAACGACGGCTCCTGTACGATCTCTACCATGTCGTGCTCGGTACGCCGCCCGACCCGAGGACGCGACTTAACGATCTCCGGGAGCTACGATGGATCGGCCCAGCGACATTCCTGGCGCGGGGCTACAATGTGAACCCGACGAGCGGTGACTCGATGCTCGGCCTCGTGATCGGCTCGACGGCGTCGCCGCACCCGACACTGAGCGTGCTTCCCGGCACCGACCAGATCCAGGCATTCGCCCTCGCCGGAAACAACGCCGTCATCGTCTTCTTCCGGACCGCGCTGGAGATCGAGCAGATGCCGATCGACGGCGGCGCAGCAACAAAGGTCGCCGACCTTCCCGGGGCGCCGGGCCGGGCGCTCGTCGATATCTCCTGCACCGGCACGAGCTGCCTGCTGCTGACCACGGAACCTGAATCCGGGTCCGCGTTCTGGAGGCTCGACCTGCGATCTTCGGCATTATCGCTGATACGAATGGATACGGCTGGGATCACCCTGGCACGCCGATCACCCACGTCGGCGGCGGTGCTCGTGAGACGCATGGATGGATACTATCTGTACTCTGATGTTCCGTGGTGAGGCGGCGGGCGGGCTGATTCGGTCCAGCACCAGGATGACATAGCCGCGAGGCCTCCCGCCCCCACCCCTTGACGTCCCCTCCCCTTCGCGCATAATGTCGAGCGACCTCGACTACGGCCCATGTCCCTCCTCTCGCTCGACAACGTTTCAAAGCAGTTCAACCGCGTCACCGCCGTGGATCACGTCTCCTTCTCGGTCGGACGCGGCGAGGTGGTCGGCTTCCTCGGCCCCAACGGCGCCGGTAAGTCAACCACCATGCGGATGATCACCCAGTTCCTCGACCCCGATCAGGGCAGCATCGCTTTCGACGGCGTCCTCCTCGCCGAATCCGGCGAATCGCCCAAGCGCCGCATCGGCTACCTCCCGGAGAACAACCCGCTCTACGGCGAGATGCTGGTGGCGGAATACCTGGAGTTCGTCGCCGCGCTGCACCAGTTGCGCGGACCCGACGCCGCCCGCGCCATCGACGAAGCGGTGCAGTCCACCGCGATTGACGGCGTCTACTACCGCCCCATCGCCGAACTGTCGAAGGGATACCGGCAGCGGGTCGGGCTCGCCGCGGCGATCCTTCACCACCCCGACCTGCTGGTGCTCGACGAGCCGACCGAAGGCCTCGATCCCAATCAGCGAGTCGAGATCCGGCACCTGATCGGAGCCTTGGGTAAAGACCGCACGGTGCTGCTCTCGACTCACGTACTCCCCGAGGTGGAGACCACCTGTTCGCGGCTGTTGATCATCAACGCCGGCAAACTGGTGGCCGATGGGCCGGTTACCGAGTTGCTCGATCGCGCCCGCGGCGCCGCCCGGATCACCGTCGAAGCCGCCGGCACCGGAATCGCCGAGGCGCTGCGGGCGATCGCCGGCACCAGCGAAGTCGACGCGCGAACCATTGACGGCCGGACCCGCGCCACCCTCACCGTCACCGACGGCACCGACAAGCGCCCCGAGATCTTCCGGCTGGCAGTCGACCGGCAATGGACGCTGTACGAACTGCACCAGGAAGCGGGATCGCTGGAACATCTCTTCCGCGAACTCACCACCACTCCTGCGGGCGGAACGGCATGAGCGCCACCTGGACCGTGGCGCGCCGCGAGGTGCGCTCGCTGTTCGACCAGCCGACGGGTTACGTGCTGCTGATCGTCTTCGTCGCGATCAACGCGTTTCTCTTCTTCCGCAACGCCTGGATCTCGAACCTGGCCACGCTCCGGCCCATGCTCGACTTCCTGCCGTGGCTGCTGCTGTTCTTCGTGCCGGCCGTGGCGATGCGCTCGCTCGCCGAGGACAATCGCAACGGCATGCTGGAGATCGTGCTGGCGCAACCGATCTCCGAGGCCGAGCTGCTGTTCGGCAAGTATCTGGGCGTGGTGCTGGTGCTGTTCATGGCGCTGGCGTGCACGCTGCTGATCCCGCTCGGTATCGCCACCGGCAGCGCGCTGCCGCTCGGGCCAGTGATCGCGCAGTACATCGGCGCGGCGCTACTGGTGATCGGCATGGCGGGGGTCGGCGTCTGGGCGTCGAGTCTCACCCGGAGCCAGATCACCGCATTCATCCTCGGCGTCGCGGTGATGTTCATCCTGATCCTCTTCGGGCTCGACCCGCTGCTGGTGGGATTGGGGCCGACGCTCGGCGCCATCGCCGCGCGGATCGGCGTGCTGTCGCACTTCGAGAACATCGGCCGCGGGGTGCTCGACCTGCGCGACGTGCTGTACTTCCTGTCGCTCGCCGCGGTGTTTCTGGCCCTGGCGTATGCGGCCATCATGCGGCGCCGCCTGACGCCGAAGGGCGCGGCCGCGAACCGTCTCCGCATCGGTACGCTGCTGCTGGTCCTGATGCTCATCGCCGTCAACCTCGCCGGCGGCGAAATCGGCGGCCGGATCGACTTGACGCCGGGCCACGCCTACACGCTGTCGCCGGCTTCGCGCGACATCGCCGGCGGCCTCAAGGACATCGTCACCGTCACGCTCTTCGCGTCGAAGGAACTCCCCGCCCAGTTCGCACTGTCGAAGCGCGACGTGACCGACCTGCTCCGCGACCTCAAGTCGGCGGGACACGGCCGGATCCGGGTGCTGGAGCGCGATCCCGGGACCGATTCGTCGGCCGCCAACGACGCCCGGACCCTCGGCATCCAGCCGGTGCAATTCAACGTTGTGGGCCAGAGTGAGCTGCAGGTGAAGAACGGCTTCTTCGGAATCGCGATCCAGGCGGCCGACAAGCACGAGACGATTCCGTTCGTGCAGCAGACCGAGGATCTCGAATACCGCCTGGCATCGGCGATCCGCGAACTGACCGAGAAATCGAAACCGCAGGTGGCACTCGCTACCGATCCGCAGGCGGGGCAATTCAGCGCATTGCAGACGGAACTCGCGAAAACCTATCAGGTGTCAACTCCGGCACTGAACGATTCGACGCCGCTCCCTGCCGGGCTCGCGGCGCTGATCGTCGTCGCCTCGCGCGACTCCATGTCGCAGCAGGCGCTCGACAAGGTCAAGGCGTATCTCGACGGCGGCGGCCGGCTGTTGCTCTTCGAGTCGGGGATGGCGGTGTCTCCGCAGGGGCCGTTCGCCAGCGCCCGGCCGGTGACGTACAACCCGGTGCTCAAGCCATACGGCGTGCAGGTCAGGCAGGACATGGTGTACGACCTCCGGTCCAACGAGATGATCAGCGTGCCGACCAACTTCGGCTCGCTGCTGAGGCCGTATCCCTACTTCATCCGCACCACCAGTGGGAAAGGCTCGCCGATCACCGCCGAGCTGACCGATGTCGACCTGCCGTGGACGAGCAGCATCGACACCAGCGGCCCGCACAACGGAACGGTCACGCCGCTGCTGTTGACCAGCGACGCGGCCGGCCACTCGTCCGGCACGGCGATCGTCGATCCCGGCCAGACGCTGCCGCACGACAGTCTCACGCAGCGGATCGTCGCGGTGCAGATTGTCAGCAAGGGCGCCAAACCGGCGCGCATCGTCGCCGTCGGCAATTCGATGATGGCGAGCGACCAGTTCGCCCAGCGCAGCCCGGCCGACCTGGCGTTCGCACTCAACGCCGTCGACTGGCTGGCGCAGGATGAAGCGCTGATTTCGATACGAGCCAAGAATCGCACCCCGCCGCCGCTGACCTTCAGCGGGCCGACGCTCAAGCAGGCGGTCAAGTACGTCAACCTGATCGGCCTGCCGCTGGCGATCGCGTTTCTGGGATTGATTCACACCATCCGGCGCCGGCGACGCGCGTCAACGCCGTATCGGCGCCTCTCGCCGGGCGCGCGGGCCGCATGAGCGCCGATACCCTCAAGCGCCTCGCCGCGATCCTCGCCGCGATCGTGGTGCTCTGGATCGGACTGACGCTATTCCGATCATACCGCCGCGATCGCGCGGTGACCTTTGCGCTGCCGAAGTTCAACCGTGCCGCAGTCGACCAGATCGTCATCGCGAAGGCGGGTGATACGATACATCTCGCCAGGCACGACACGACATGGACCGCCAATGGCTACGCCACGCTGGCGCACTCGGTCTCGGCGCTTCTCGATGCCGCGACCGACACGACAGCACGCGGCCAACTGGTCGCCGAGAGTCCGTCGTCGTACCAGGAGCTCGGCGTCGACAGCGCGTCGGTGCATCGGATTACGTTCAGCAGCGCCGGTAAGGACCTGGCGACGTTGCTGGTCGGAAAGCAGGGCGACGATTTCGCCAGCGGATTCGTGCGGGTCCCGGGCGATGCCAATGTCTATCAGCTTCCGGGACAGCTCGCCGAATTCGCCAATCGCACGCTCGACGACTGGCGTGACAAGACCATCGTCACCACGGTGCCCGACAGCGTCGACCGGATCGAGATTGCCCGGCCGAACGGAAGCTACGCGATCGTACGCGTCGATCACGGCTGGAAGATCGGCAGCGCCGCGGCCGACTCGGCAGCGGTGGCGAACCTTCTCGATCAGTTGAAGACACTCACTGCGGCCGGATTCGCGTCTACCGCACAGATTGATTCGGGAGGTCACGCCAAGCCGGCGCGTGGTGTCCGGCTCTTCGGCAAGGATAGCAAGACCATCGCCTCGCTCACCTTTGATTCGGTATCGTCGGGAACATTCCTCGCGCGGCGCGAAGGCGATTCCACCGTCTACCGGATCGATGGCTACACCGTCAAGCAGTTGACTCCCGCCGACAGTACGCTCAGGAAGCACTAGTGTAGTGTCCCATTAGTTACTGGCATTATATCTGCAGGGATCTGGGCATACCTTTCGCCGAGATCCCCATGCCTACTGGCCGCCCGACCTTTGCCCTCACGCTGTCGCCTGTCGAGCGAAGCGAACTGCAGCACGTGGCACAGTCGCGCTCCCTGCCCGCCGGGCTTGTGCGCCGGGCGCGCGTGATCTTGTTGTCGGCCGACGGGCTGCCGAACCAGGACGTGGCTGCGCGCGTGGATCTCACGCCGGCGATGGTCGGCCACTGGCGGCGGCGGTGGCGCGATCACGGCCTGGCAGGATTGTACGACGCGCCGCGCTCTGGCCGCCCGCGCGAGCACGACGACGATCAGGTCG
>JBOHRZ010000212.1:0-5628 GCA_050732975.1 Gemmatimonadales bacterium | reverse complement strand
CGGTTACGTTGTCGGTGCCGCCGCCGTCGAGCGCGTCCTGCAACAACTGCTCGCAAACCTGCTTCGCCGACGTCATCCTGCCGAGCCGTGCGGCGATCTGGTCGTCGGAGACGTGCTTGGTGAGACCATCGGTGCAGAGGAGATGGACGTTGTTCCAGTTGGCCGGAATGCGGGTGACCACCGGTGCGGTGTTGGGGCCGCCGATCGCGCTCGACAGGACATTGGCGAACTGCGACCGATGGGCCGAGGTCTTGGAGAGCACCCCCTGGTCGACAAGGTCCTGCGCCATCGTCTGGTCGCGGGTGATCTGTGCCAGTTTGCCGTCACGATAGATGTAATAGCGGGAATCGCCGACCTGCAGCAGGTAATGCCAGGGCCAGACGCCCATCCACACCGTCAGCGTCGTCGCCATCGACCGGTGCCGGTCGGTCCGGGCCTCTGCGCGCGACAGCACGCCTTCGTGCGCCCGGTGCGCCGCGTCCTGCAAGACCTGGAAGAACTGATCTTCGCGGGCGTCCGATCGGTAGTAGCAATCCACGCTGCTGGTGAGATACCGGGTGGCGACCTCGAGCGCAGTAGCGCTAGCCTCCTCGCCGCCGGTTCCGCCGCCAACGCCATCGGCGACCATGGCGATGAAGGCCACCCGCTCGTCGCCGAGCGGCAGGCGCTGCTGTGCCGACAGGCTGGTCTGCAAGAGCTGCATGTGCTTGTGCACCGACGCGAGCAGAAACTGATCCTGATTGTCAGGGCGTACCTTGCCGCGGTCAGAAATGCCGTACACGTCGATCTCGTCGTCGCGCGGCTTGCGCGGTGACACGTTCTCCGAATCCCGGCTCATCGCGCGACGCTCCTCTCGACCAGTGCCCGGTGCGGCAGCTGTGACAGGCGCTCGACGGCCGCCGCCAGCGTCTCCAGCTTCTTGCAGAAGGCGAACCGTACGAACCGCCGACCCGTTTCGGACCCGGGACGGTAAAAGCTGGAACCGGGAACCGTGGCCACGCCGATCTCCGCGGTGAGCCAGGTGGCAAAGGCGACATCGTCAAGGTCGCTCAATTCCGAGAAATCGGCAAACAGATAATACGCGCCGGCCGGGGTCACCAGCCGGAATCCGGCATCGACAAGGGCCGTGGACAGCAACGTCCGACGCTCGCGGTAGTCGTCGCGCAGCGATCGGTAATAGTCGTCGCCGAGTCCGTACCCGACTGCCCCGGCGTCCTGCAGCGGCGCCGGCGCGCCGACCGTGAGGAAGTCATGCACCTTGCGGATCGCCTCGGTGTACCCCGCCGGCGCGATGGCGTATCCGAGCCGCCAGCCGGTGCAGGAAAAGGTCTTGGAGAGACTCGAGATCGTGACGGTGCGATCGCGCATCCCCGGCAGCGTGGCGATGGGAATGTGCTCGCCTTCGAAAACGATGTATTCGTACGGATCGTCGGTGATCACCATCAGGTCGTGATCGATGCAGACGGCGGCGATTGCCTCGAGTTCGGCCCGCGAAAACACATGCCCGGTGGGGTTGTGCGGCGAGTTGAGCATCACGGCACGAGTCCGTGATGTCACCGCCGCCCGGAGCGCCGCCACATCGAGACTCCAGTCGACCGGATCGAGCGGCACGTAGACCGGTCTCGCCTCGCTGAGCACCGCATCAGGACCGTAATTCTCGTAGAACGGCTCGAAGATCAGTACCTCGTCGCCGGGATCGAGCAGCGCCAGGAAGACCGCCGCGGCCGCTTCGGTTGCGCCGCAGGTGACGGTGATTTCCAGTTCCGGATCCACCTCCATCCCGTACCGGCGCCGGTATTTCGCGGCGATGGCCTGACGGAGAGGCGCCGAGCCCCAGGTAATGGCATACTGGTTGATGTCACCCTGGATCGCGCTGCACGCCGCGTCCTTCATCGCCGCCGGCATCGGAAAGTCGGGGAAACCCTGGGCAAGGTTGATCGCGCCATGACGCGCGGCGAGGCGCGACATGCCGCGGATCACCGATTCGGTGAACGAGGCCGTCCGGCGTGAAGGCATCGGCATCGAATGTACCGCCCACTCCACCGGCTTCGCAGCCTGGCGATCACTATCGGGCTGAAACCGCTAGAATATCGCGCTCAATCAGCCAATCGTTTGCGCAGGCGCAATAGGAGTCCGTTCCAGATTGCTACGCTAGGAGGGTCTTTTCCTGCTCCTGGATACCCAGCAGTGCGGCTGCGTTGCCGCCCAGAACCGCGGACCGATCCGCGGCGGATATTTCCACTGCTTCGACCACCGATTTCATTTTCGGGATGCTGCCGATCTGGTGCGGATAGTCGCTCCCCGCCAGGATCTGCCGCGCGCCGGCGAAGTCGATCGCCAGGCGCAGCGCCTTGGGATCGAAGTTCACGGTGTCGTAGTAGAACTGCTTCAGGTAATGGCTCGGCGGCTTGGGAATGTCCTTACGGCATTCGGCGAACGCTTCGTAGCCGCGGTCGAGGCGCTCCACGAGATAGGGAATGGTGCCGCCCAGGTGTCCCAGCACCCAGCGGATGCCGCGGAACCGTTCCGGAATGCCGGCGAAGGTGAGATGCGCCGCGGCGAGCGTGGTGTCGAAGAGAAAGCCCACCAGCGGCATCAGCCAGTAATCCTGCATCGCCTCGACGCCGAGCGGAAAGGTCGGATGGATGTAGAACACGGCCCCAGTGTCGCTGGCGCGCTCGTACAGCGGCCAGAACCGCTTGTCGGCGAGCGACGTGCCGTTGACGTTGCCGAACAGCATGCATCCCCGGAACCGCATCGACATCACCCGGTCGAATTCCGCGACCGACGCCGACGGATCGTTGAGCGGCAGGGTCGCCAGCGCGGTGAACCGGTCGCCGTGATCCGCCATGATCTTCGCGAACGCGTCGTTGACGATCGCCGCCAGCTTCGCCGACTGCGCCGGAGTCTCCAGCAGCGTCCCGGGGCAGGTGAGCGAGATCAACTGCCGGTCGACTCCTTCGGCATCCAGCACGCTTTCGCGATAGCCGATATCCCGATGGCCGCGCACCGCAACGTTGTAGTCTCCCGGCGAGTGGAAGACGGGATTCCCCTCGGCATCGTCCTCGATCCGCAGTACGCTGGGGCCGGTGCGGATCGCGTCGATGAACTCAGGCGGATAGAAGTGGTTGTGGACGTCGATCATGGTCATGGCCATTACTCGCTGCTGGAAGTCCGTCGCGAGATGACATAATAGACGGGCAACCCCGTCAGGACGAAGCCGAGCCCGAACAGGGCGTCACGCGGGTTGGCCGCCACCTGCTCGATCACCACGGTGAACGCCGCGATGGCGAAGATCGCCGGCAGCACCGCTATTCGGCGCAGCAGCAGCATCAGACCGACCGCAAGGCACCCGAAGAAGATCCACTCGGTGTAGACCACCCGGGTGAACAGGGCGCGAAAGGTTCCGGTGAGGATCAGCACCGCGGCCCACAGGGCCTGGAGCACGACGGCGCGGTGAGGCGTCTGAAAACGAGGATGTACGGCGGCAATCCAGCGGGGCGCCAGCCGGTCCTGCGCCATCGCGTGATACACCCGCGGGCCGGTGAGGATCACGCCCGCGAGCGCGCCGGCGCTGGAAAACATCACCACCGCCGCCATGGCCGCTCCCGCGCCGCGACCGAAGAGCGCCGCCGCGAAGTCTGCCGCGATGTATGACGACGATGCCACCCGGTCGAGCGGCAGTACATATAGATAGATGGCATTCATGGCGAGATACGCCGCCGTCACGATCAGGGTGCCGAGCAGCAGAGCCCGCGGTATCGTACGCTCGGGGTCGACCGTCTCGCCAGCACTGTAGCTCACCATGTGCCAGCCCCCGAAGGCGAACAGGCCCGCCGCGAGGGCCGTGATCACGATGCCGATCGACACCGGCGGCGGTGATGCCGGACCCTGGAAGTGCTCCGGCACCCGGCCGCCGAACACCAACCCGGCGGCGACAATCGCCGCGATCGCCAGCAGTTTCGCCGCGGTGAACGCCGTCTGCAGCCGGCTTCCCGCGCCGACGCCGACATAGTTGATCGCCGAGAGCAGCACCACCGCGCCGATGGCGATCGCCTTCTGGCCGGTGGCGCCAGCCGGGACGACGAACGCCGCATACCGGGCGAAGATGATCGCGATCGCCGCCACGATTCCGGTGTGCATCGTCCAGAACATCGCCCAACCCCAGGTGAACCCGATCGCCGGGCCGAAGGCGCGGGCGAGATAGACATACACCCCGCCGCTTTCCGGCATCAGCCGAGCGAGATCGGCGATCACCAGCGCGCCGAGGAGGGTCAGCACTCCCGCCGCGAGCCAGACCATCAGCACCCCGGCGACCGACGGCAGCCGCGCCACCTCGGACGGCTGCACGAAGATCGAGGCGCCGATCATGATCCCGGCGACGAGGGCGGTGGCGTGACGGAGCTGGATGGCGCGACGGAGCACGGGGAGAAGCTAGCCCGGTGCCCGGGGCCCAGCGCCCTGCGCCCTGCGCCCTGCGCCCTGGCCCTGGGCTCTGGGCCCTGGGCTCTGGGCCCGGATCGCCCGTTCGCTCCCGCGCTATCTTCTCCGCATGTTTCCATACCGGGACGACAACCCTACCGTCCTGACGCCGTTCGTCACCATCGGGATCATCGCGGCCAATCTCGCCGTCTGGGTGATCTTTCAGGGGATGGGCAGCGAGCACCGGCTGGCGCAGACCGTGTGCGAATACGGGCTCATCCCGGGCGACCTCCTCCACCACCTCCCGATCGGCTACCAGTTCCCCGTGGGTGCCGGCGATGTCTGCGAAGTCACCGCCGGAAACTCCTGGTACACGGTCGTGACATCGATGTTCCTGCACGGCGGCTGGCTGCACGTGCTGGGCAACATGTGGTTCCTCTGGCTCTTCGGCGACAACGTCGAAGACATCATGGGGCCGGCACGCTTTCTGGTGTTCTACCTGCTCTGCGGACTGGCCGCGGCGGCGACGCAGATCTTCATCGATCCGTCGAGTGCGGTGCCGATGGTCGGTGCCAGCGGCGCGATCAGCGGCGTCATGGGCGCCTATCTGGTGCTGTATCCCCGTGCGCCGGTGCGCACGATCATGTGGGTGATCCTTATCTTTCGGGTGACGTTCCCGGCGTGGATCATGCTTGGCTACTGGTTGATTCTCCAGGTATTGGGCGCGGCGATCGATCCCGTCGGCGGCGTCGCCGTGTGGGCCCACATCGGCGGATTCATCACAGGAGCGTTGCTCATTTCCGTGTTCCGCAGTTCGTCATTGGAGGAACGCCGCACGCGGATGCTCGCCGCGCGGGCATGGGAGGTACGGGCCACGTGACGTCGACCGACACGCGGACGCGGGTGCGGCACCCGGTGACGTATCAGGAGCCCGGGAACGAGGTGCGGCCGCCGCGGCCGCGCAACGACGGCATGCCGCTCGACCTCGCCTGGGTGCGCGAGGTGCGCGTCAACCGTAGCGCCGTCGAACGCCGCGCCGCGACGATCCCCACGCGCCGCTCGATCAAGACCGCGTGGCAAGCCGGATGGCTGCTGCGCGCCATCACCCTGATGGATCTCACCACCCTGCAGGGCGACGACACGCCGGGCCGGGTGCGGCGTCTCTGCGCCAAGGCGATTCATCCGGTAAGATCTGAGCTCCTCGAC
>JBOHRZ010000211.1:0-5639 GCA_050732975.1 Gemmatimonadales bacterium | reverse complement strand
CTCGAATACCAGGCCCGCGACGCTGAGGGTCGCCGCCGACCTGCTGGAGACCGGGATCGATCCCGAGCAGATCTACCTCGACGTGTACGCCAGCGCGCCGGCCGGCCGGCCACGGCTGCTGGCCGAGGTGCTTCAGACTCTGGTGATCGAGGAGGACGTCGGCCTGGCCTGGGTCACCGTACCGCCGGGCGCGCTGGAGCGATTCGCGGTCGACGCCGACGACCTCGACGGTGTGGTGGAGCACGCCCGTTCGGTGCGCGGAATCCGGTTGGCGATGCTGTTCCGGGAAATGTCCGGCCACCGGATCAAGGTTTCACTCCGCAGCGTGGGCGGCATTGACGTTGCGGCGCTGGCTCACCGCTTCGGCGGCGGCGGTCACGCCCGGGCCGCTGGCGTCGCAATCGCGGGGACGATGGCGGAGGTTCAGGATCGCATCCTGTCCGCGGCTCGCGAATTTCTTGGTGCCGCCGCCGGATAGCCCTCCGCGCCGGTTTATCTTTCACTCCGCATGACGATGGACACCGAACTCGATCTTCTCGACCGTATCGAACGCACGGTCGACGAAATGCGTCCCTATATCGCGTCGCACCGCGGCAACGTTGAAGTCGTCGATTTCGATGCCGCAGAAGGCCGCCTGTACGTACGCCTGGGCGGGACCTGTGTCGGCTGCGCCGCGTCGACGGTCACGCTGAAACAGGGGCTCGAACTCCGGCTGCGGCGTGCCGTTCCCGAAGTCCGGTCCGTCGAGGCGGTGTAAGTGGCGGGCCGGGAGGCGGAAGTCCGCGCCGCGCTCGACCGCGTCGTCAATCCGCGGACCAGCCAGGGTCTGGTCGCTGGCGGGATGATCGACGGGCTCACTGTCGACGATTCGACCGGGCAGGCCGCCTTCACATTTCTCCTCCGGCGCGACGATCCCGCGACCCTGGTACGCCAGGCGAGGCAGGCACTGGTCGAAGCCGGCCTTCCCCAGCCGAAGATCACCGTGGTCGACCCCCAGGGCGCGCCGAAGATCACCCACGGCGCGCCGCAGAGCGCGCAGGCCGGCGTCCCGGCTCCGTCGCCGATGGAAGTCCCCGGCGTCGGCAAGGTGATCGCGGTATCGTCCGGCAAGGGCGGGGTAGGGAAGTCGACGGTGACGGTGAACCTCGCCATCGCACTGGCCGAAAGCGGGCACAAGGTCGGCATCCTCGACGCCGACATCTACGGCCCCGACGTGCCACGGATGATGGGTGTCTTCGAGAAGCCGCCGATCAGCGGCGGTCGGATCGTCCCGCTCGAAGCGTACGGCATCAAGCTGATGTCGCTTGGCTTCATGGTTGACCGTGATGCGCCGGCGATCTGGCGCGGGCCGATCGTGACCAAGATCCTGCACCAGTTCCTGCACGACGTGGCCTGGGGCGAGCTCGACTTTCTCCTCGCCGACATGCCGCCGGGGACCGGCGATGCGCAGTTGTCGCTGGTCCAGCAGGTGATGGTGGCGGGTGCGGTGATCGTGACCACGCCGCAGGAGGTCGCGGTCAACGATGCGCTGCGCGGCGCGCGGATGTTCGACCGCGTCAACGTACCCGTGCTGGGCGTGATCGAAAACATGAGCGGATTCATCGATCCGGCCACCGGGATGCGTCACGACCTGTTCGGCTCGGGAGGCGGCGAGCGGCTTGCCGACGAATTGGGCGTCCCGCTGCTGGGCCAGGTTCCCCTGCAGCCGGGACTGGCGGACGCCGCCGACCGTGGCGAACCGGTGATTGTCGCCGCGCCCACCTCCGCCGCTGCGGTGATGCTCGGCGAAATCGCCGCGCGGGTTCGCCTACGGATCCACGCCGCCGCGATCTCGCTTCCCACGCTCGAATAAGGAACTCGTACGCGATGCGACGCCTGACCATGCTCGTGGCCCTGATCTGCCTCACCGGCGCGCGCGCCGGTGCCCAGCGCTTCTTCTCCACCGGCGTGGCCGACAAGGACGTGCAGGCGTACCTCGACCATCTGCAGAAGGCCGCTGCCACCAACCAGAGGGCGGCCGTCGCGGGGCTCGTCGCGTTTCCGCTGCGGGTCAACCGCGGCGTACGGAGTCATTTCATGATCGCCGACCGGGCCGAACTGCTGCGACGATACGACGCAGTGTTTACCCCGGCGATCCGGACCGCGATCGTCTCGCAGCGCTACGCCGATCTGTATGTCAATTCGGGCGAGATCGCGGTCGGGAGGGGAGCGGTCTGGCTGAAAGGGATCTGTACCAGGCGTCGGCCGATCACCTGCCACCTGGCGGTGACAAGCGTCAATCTCGCGACGGGCGGCTGATCAGGGCGTGATCCACTTGACGTCGACGTCCACCATCGACGCCTGGAGCGAGACGTCGAGACGGTGATCAGATCCGGCGTAGCCCACGCTGGTCCAACCGCTCGGTGTCCGGGCGAATCCCGGCGCATCGAGCGGTGCCAGAAAGCGGCGTCCTTCGATGTGCACACCGATGCCGCGCGGAATTGCCAGCGACAGCCGCCCCATTGCCATGTCGACCACCAGCGCGATGTTGCGCTGCCATGCACCGTCGAAGCGCAGGGTGGCGCCACCGGCGCCGCCATCGACGGTGATGACCGCGCACCCCGACTGCGCCGCGTGCAGCACGACGACGTGCGATGCGCCGATGGTGAAGGTCGCCGACCGGCACTCGCCGGTGACCGGCCGCGAGAAATCGACGGTCGCGTGCGACGCCGCTGTGCGGAGTTCCAGCGTCCGCAGCGTCATGCCGCCAAGATCGACCGAGGCCTCACTGGATCCGAAGTCGGCGGTGAGATCGAGCGGAACGTCCGGCGCGAATTCGAAGCGCGCGGTCTGCTGCAACTGGGTGCGGGACGTCACCCGCAGCCCCATGCCGCCCACGCGTTCGACACCGATCCGAAGGCGGCCCGAGCCGGCGTCATACTGCTGCACCGGCTGGTAGCGGTCGGCATCGTAGCGCAACCGCATGCCGTACAGCGTGCCGGCTGCCGCGGGCACGATCAGCGCGTTGCCGCCGTTGAATTCCAGCGAGACCCGGAGCACGCGCTCCATGTCGCCGGTGCGCGCGATGGTGACCGAGCGCATCGTCTGTGCGGCGGAGGGTGCAGGCACCCCGAGCAGAGCCGCAACGGCGCCTGGCAGCAGCGCCAGCCGGAATGGGCCGCCGCTCATGGGCGTGGTGGACGCTTCGCCGCTGGCACGCCGAATTGCGGCGTCGCCCACAGGTATTCGTCCGTCATCGTTTCGCCGCCCAGCAGCCGGCCGGCGAAGTGTTCGCGCACGCCGCCCCGCGAGAGGAGGGCCGCACCAAAGCCGATCGTCGCGACCGTCCAGGTGGAGAGCGCCGCGGTCGCCAGCATTACCGTCCCCGCCACCGGCACCCAGCCGAACGCCACCCAGGCCAGCCAGATTGTCGCCACCGTCCCGAGCCCGGTCAACACGTAGCGGTAGGAGTTCGGCGATACGACGACACCGCGCGCCATTCGCCGCCGCGTGATCCGCTCGCCCATCGCGTGCGCCACGGCCAGCAATCCGCCGAGCGAAGCCACCAGGACCAGCAGCACGTACACCGCGATGGCGAACGGCAGCAGCAGCGCACCCGCGATCGTGAGCGCCAGCCCCACCACGATCATGCCGAAGGTCGGCAGCACCAGGATCTGTCCGAGCAGCCCGACCAGAAAGCTGCGGCCGAACGAATTGGCCGCCGTATCGGAGACGATTTCGAGGTTGGGGCGGCCGAAGGTCACCAGGCCGAAGCCGAGGACGATGAGGGTGGCGAGAAGCCCGGCCAGTCCGGCGGCCCGGCGTAGCACCTGCAGGCCGATCGGAATCGGCTCGACCACCGGATGCACGGCGGCATCAAGTCCCTGTTCAGTGCCGCCGATGGCGCCGTTCCCGACCCGATGCACCCGGCCGCCGATCGCCAGCGCATCGCCGGTGACGGCGCCGCCCGGATACACGGTGATGTCGCCGTCCAGCGTCACCACGTTGCCCTCGATCCGGCCGTGAATGTCAGCGTCGCCTTCGAGGACCACGACGTGACCCTTGACCGTCTCGTCGGAGCCCACCGTGTAATGTCCGAGCCGCGCGGTACCGCCTGTCACTGTCAGACGCGTGGCTCCAATCGGCTGACGGATCGCGGCGCGGAGTTGCCGCTCCAGCGCGACAGGATGTTCGAGATGCGCGGGGTTGACCGCGGGGCCCTGCGAATCCGCCGGCGCAACCGGCTGCGGTGCCGGACCGCGATCGTCGAGCCCCCTCGCCACCATCAGCCGGCGCAGCCCCTCGGGAACACCCTCTCCAGCATGCATCGCTGCCGCGGAAGCGCGGCCGGAGAGTATCAGGGTGCCAACGACGAGAAGCGCGGCTCCGCGTTTACCAGCGCGCATCGCCGGCGGGCTCCATCATCAGCCGCCGGAGGCCGGTCAGCGCGACGGCATACGCCACGGCGGCGCCGGCGAAGATTGCCAGGCCGCGGACCGGCATACCCAGCGTCGATCGGAGCGCCCCGAACCAGGGTTGCTCCGTGGCATTCGCCACAGCGGCCTGCACCCAGAGCCACGCCGTGTGGCCGCTCTGCTGGAGCGCTGGTGCCGACCAACGGAGCGCGTCGGCCGGATGTGCCCCGGCCCAGACGAATCCGCCCGCCACCGCCCCGGTGATCACCAAGCCAGCGCCAACGGCACGGCGCCGGGCCGCGATCGCACGCGGCGTGGCTGTGACGGCCACCGGGACCGCGCCCACCGTCACCCTCGACATCACCCGCTCGGCGAACCCGGCGGCCGGCTCGAATGCCGGAAGAGCGGCGAGTGCGGCGACCAGCCGCCGGTCGCGCTCGACGACGATGCCGCAGACGGCGCACGTCGCAAGATGCGACATGGCGCGTTCGCCACCTGACCCTGCGATCAGGTTGTCGAGTTCGTCGCTGGTGAGATGTCCCGAGTCGATCATGTCACGCCTCCTACGGCTGTCATGGGTGCCGGTTTCATGGCTCATTCCTTCACGTCGGCGAGCAGAATCCGCAATTCGTTGCGGGCGCGGTGGATGTATGTCTTCACGGTCCCGAGCGGGAGACCGAGGATCTGCGCGATCTCCTCATACGGCCGTCCTTCGACGTGCCGCAACAGGATGCAGCTCCGATATTCAGGGCGCAGTTTCGCGATCGCGGTTTCGATCTGCGAGCCGAGCTCGCGGCTGGTGACTTCGTCCAGTTGCGACTCCCGCGCGTCGCCGATCTGCAGCGTGGTTGATTCGATCGCCTCGGCCGTCGCCGCGTGCGGCGAGCCATCGAGCGACAGCGTGTCGAGCCCGCGCCGACGGAGCTGATCGATCGCCGTGTTGTTGGCGATCTTGAAGATCCAGCTGGAGAACTTGTACTCCGGCCGGTAGCTCTCGATCGCGTTGAGCACCTTGATGAAGGTTTCCTGCGCCAGATCTTCGGCGAGTTCGCGGTCGCGCACCATGCGGTAGATGAGCGAGAACACCGGTCGCTGGTAGCGGCGGATCAGCTCGCGATACGCCGCTTCGCGGCCCTGCGCCGCCCGCCGGACCACTTCCTGGTCGGAGAGCGCGCGCCAGTTGCCGGAGACCGGATCAGGCATCGGTCAGTCTCAACAGGGCTGTCGCCCTGAGCGAAGCGAAGG
>JBOHRZ010000210.1:0-5651 GCA_050732975.1 Gemmatimonadales bacterium | reverse complement strand
GTCCACCAACCCGCCGGCCGAAAACATCCTCGAGCTGCTGCTGTTGATGGACGCGGCGCGCCGGGCGAGCGCCGCGCGGATCACCGCCGTGATTCCGTACTTCGGCTATGCCCGCCAGGATCGCAAGGACCAGGGCCGCGTGGCGATCTCGGCAAAGCTGATGGCGAACATGGTGTCGACCGCGGGCGCCGACCGGGTACTGGCGCTCGACTTCCATCAGCACCAGCTGCAAGGATTCTTCGACCTGCCGGTGGATCATCTCTATGCCGCCCCGGTGTTCACCAGATACTACCGACAGAAGCGCCTGAAGGACATCGCCGTGGTGGCCGCCGACGTCGGTTCGGCGAAGATGGCCCGCGGATTCGCCAAACGGCTCAAGGGCTCGCTGGCGATCATCGACAAGCGGCGCACCACGGCCAATATCGTTGACGCCGTCAATGTGGTCGGCGAAGTCGAGGGGAAGAACTGCATCATCCCCGATGACATGATCGACACCGGCGGTACCATGGCCGAAGGGGCGCTGGCGCTCAAAGCGCTGGGCGCCAGGGACATCTACATCTGCGCGACGCACGCCCTGCTGTCGGGGCCGGCCGTCGCGCGGCTGTCGCAGGCACCGGTCACCGAGGTAGCGGTCACCGATACGATTCTCTTACCGTCCGATCGCCACTTTCCGACGCTGAAGGTCCTTTCGATTTCCGGACTGCTGGCGAAGGCGATCGGCTACACCCACAGCGACCAGTCGGTGTCGTCGCTGTTCGACTGACGATCCAGGACGGAGCAATGCCATGCAGCATCTGAATCTTCCCGCGGAATCCCGCACCCGCACCGGCAAGGGCGTCGCCCGCACCTTGCGCCGCCAGGGCAAGGTGCCCGCCGTGATCTACGGCCGCTCGCTCGAGGCCCGGCCGCTGGCCGTCGATCACCGGATTTTCGGCAAGCTGCTCGAGACGATCGGCGGCGAAGCCGCCCTGATCGACGTCTCGATCGACGGCGCACCGCCGGTCATGGCTGTCGTGCGCGAAGTCCAGCGCGATCCGGTGCGGCGCAGCGACATTGTCCATTTCGATCTGTACGCCGTCGTCGCCGATGAGCCGATCGTGGTCGACGTTCCCGTGCACATCATCGGTACCGCTGAAGGGGTCCGCAACCAGGGAGGCGTGCTCGACCATCATCTGCACCGGATCAGCCTCAAGGTGTTGCCGGGCGACATCCCCGACCATATCGAGGTCGACGTCACCAATCTCACCCTCGGACACGCGATTCACGTCGGCGACATCACGGTCGCCAAGGGCGAGATCGTCAACGATGCCGACATCTCGGTGGTGTCAGTGGTCGTGTCCCGGGCCGAGGTTGCCGCGGCGACGCCCGAGGTGGTCGCGACGGAACCTGAAGTCATCAAGAAGGGCAAGGCCGAAGAAGGCGAAGAGGCGGCCGAAGGAGAGGCCGAAGGCGGCAAAGAGGCGAAGACCGGCGCCAGGTAAGTGGCGAAGGCCATCGTCGGCCTCGGCAACCCGGGTCCCGAGTATCAGCGCTCGCGGCACAACGCCGGCGCGACGCTGGCGGATCATCTCGTCGCCCGCTGGCGGCTCGGCCCGTTCCGCCGCGGCGAGCAGGCCGTGGTCGCCACTGGACGATGGAACGACACTGCGCTCCGGGTCCTCAAACCGCAGACGTTCATGAACGCCAGCGGCGACGCGCTGCGGGCACTCCGGTCGCCCGGATTCGATCCTGCGGCCGACCTGCTGGTGCTGGTCGACGATATCGCATTCGACCCCGGCGAGTTCCGGCTCAGGGGAGCGGGGTCGCCGGGCGGGCACAACGGGCTGCGGAGTATCGAGGCGGTGTTGCATCGGCAGGACTACGCCCGCCTTCGCATCGGGATCGGAGCCAAGCCGCCGGAGTACGGGGATCTCGCCGACTGGGTGCTGGGGCGCATGACACCGGTCGAGCGCGACGCCTTCGATCAGGCGGCGGATACCATGGCAGAAGCCGTGGAGTGCTGGATCAGTGAAGGAATCGAGCGCGCCATGAACCGGTTCAACCGGCCGGGGCGCGACCCATGACGGTCTGAGGAGTTTCCCGTGGATCTGCATCCGTACATGCGCTTCATCCCCGAAATCGGCGTGGTCGGCCTCCTCGCCGCGGTGGCGATGTACGTGTACCTCAAGCGACAGCCGGTGGGCACGGCGCGGATGCGCGAGATCGCCGGGCTGATCGAAACCGGCGCGATGGCCTTCCTGCGCCGCGAGTACATCGTGCTGATTCCGGTGGTCGCCGCGGTCACGGTGGCGTTGATCTTCCTCCGCAACGTGCAGGTCGCCGGCGCCTTCGTCTTCGGCGGCGTCTGCTCGATCGCCGCGGGCTTCATCGGCATGAAGTCGGCCACCAAGAGCAACGTCCGCACCGCCGAAGCCGCCCGGACGCACGGCCAGGCCCGCGCGCTCGAAGTCGCCTTCGATTGTGGCGCGGTGATGGGACTCTCGGTCGCGTCGCTCGGCCTGCTCGGACTCGGCGTCATCGTCAACCGGATGCTCGACCTGACCGGCACCATGGCCATCACCAGCCAGCAGTTCACCGACTTCGCGGAAATCATGAGCGGCTTCGCCATGGGCGCCTCGTCGGTGGCATTGTTCGCGCGCGTGGGCGGTGGGATCTATACCAAAGCGGCCGACATCGGCGCCGACCTGGTGGGCAAACTCGAAGCCGGAATTCCGGAGGACGATCCCCGCAACCCGGCCGTCGTGGCCGACAACGTCGGTGACAACGTCGGCGACGTCGCCGGCATGGGCGCCGACATCTACGAGAGTTATGTCGATGCGGCGGTCGCGGCGATTGCTATCGCGGCCACCAGCACTGCCGTCGCCGACGCCAGCCGCGTCAACGCCATTTCGCTGCCGCTGGGGCTGGCCGCGGCGGGTCTGGTCGCATCCACCATCGGCATCTTCTCCATGCGGCTCCTCAAGCGCAGCTCGCCTGCGCTGGCCCTGCGCGTGGTGCAGATTATCGGCGCGCTGCTCTTCCTGGTCATGGCCTGGTTCCTCGTGGGCGCACTCCCCGTCACGGTCGGCGACCATCCGGCCTGGGGCGCCTTCATCGCGATCGTGGCGGGCACGCTTGCCGGTGTGGGAATGGGTCTCGCCACCGAGCACTACACCTCCGCGGGCCCGGTGATGGAGATCGCCGAAGCATCGCTCACCGGACCCGCGACCAACCTGATCAGCGGTCTCGCCGTCGGGATGCGGTCCAACGCGCTGCCGCTGCTCTTCATCTGCGCCGCGATCTGGATCGCCAATCACTTCGCCGGTCTGTACGGCATCGGACTTGCCGCCGTCGGCATGCTGGGCACCGTGGGCATCATCATGACCGTCGACGCCTACGGCCCCGTGGCCGACAACGCCGGTGGCATCTCCGAGATGAGTCATCTGGGCCCCGACGTCCGCAAGATCACCGACAAACTCGACGCGCTCGGCAACACCACCGCGGCAATCGGCAAGGGATTCGCGATCGGCTCCGCGGTGCTGACCGCCCTGGCGCTTTTCTCGGCGTATACCTCGGCGATCACCAGCATTACCGGCAAGCCGCTTTCGCTCGACCTGACCGATCATATGGTCGTGATCGGCCTCTTCATCGGCGGCATCACGCCGTACCTCTTCGGATCGATGACGATGACCGCCGTCGGCCGCGCCGCCCAGGGAGTCGTCAAGGAAGTCCGCCGCCAGTTCCGCGAAGTCGCCGGCCTGATGGAGGGCACAGCGCAAGCCGATTCAGCGCGCGTGGTCGACATCACCACTCGGGCGGCACTGCGGGAGATGGTGGCACCGGGCGTCCTCGCCGTTTCCATGCCGGTCCTGGTCGGCGCGCTGCTCGGCACCAAGGCGTTGGGCGGCCTCCTCGCCGGCACCACCCTGAGCGGCGCTCTTCTCGGACTGATGATGGCCAACGCCGGCGGCGCCTGGGACAACGCCAAGAAATACATCGAGACGGGCGCCCTCGGCGGCAAGGGCAGCGATCCTCACAAGGCGGCGGTGGTCGGCGATACCGTCGGCGACCCCTTCAAGGACACGTCGGGACCCGGCATCAACATTCTGATCAAGGTCACCGCCGTCGTGGCGCTGGTCTTCGCCCCGTGGTTCGCCTCGCTGGGGCGGTGATCCGGATCGGATCGTCGGGCCCGGCCGCGGCCTGCTGACCCCGGAGCCGCCGCCGTGCTCGCCCTGGGGATCGTGGGACTTCCCAACGTCGGGAAGTAGACCTTGTTCAACGCGCTGACATCCGCCAACGCTCTGGTCGCCAACTACCCGTTCGCGACCATCGAACCCAACACCGGCGTCGTCGAGGTACCGGACGCCCGCCTCGGCGCCATCGATGCGTTCGTCCACGCCAGGCGCGTCGTTCCCGCAACGGTCCAGTTCGTCGACATCGCCGGACTCGTCAAGGGCGCGTCGCAAGGCGAAGGCCTCGGCAACCAGTTCCTGGCGCATATCCGCGAGGTCGACGCGATCGTCCAGGTGCTTCGCTGCTTCGACGACGGCGACATCCAGCATGTCATGGTGGGCGTCGACCCGGTCCGCGATCGCGAGATCGTCAACACCGAGCTGTCGCTGGCCGATCTCGCCAATATCGAGAAACGTCTCGACAAGGCGCAGCGCGCGGCGCGCACCGGCGACGCCGAAGCCCGAACCGAGCTGGGGCTTCTCGAGCGGCTTCACACCGCGTTGAGCCGCGGCGATCCGGCCCGCACCGTAACCCCGAGCGACGACGAACGCGCCTTCTATCGCAGTCTCACTCTGCTCACTGCGAAACCGACACTGTATGCCGCCAACGTCGCCGAAGGCGACCTCGCGACCGGCAACGCATACGTCGAACAGCTTCGTGCGGCCCTCGCGGCCCAGGGCGAGACGGCCGATATCGTGGTATTCTCCGCCAAGGTCGAGGCAGAGCTGGTCGAGCTTCCGGTCGAAGACCGGGCCGCGTTTCTCGACTCCCTCGGTGTCAACGAGTCGGGACTCGATCGTCTCGCGCGCGCCGCGTATCTCCTCCTCGGCCTGCAGAGTTTCTTCACCGCCGGCGAGAAGGAGATCCGCGCCTGGACGGTTCGGCGCGGCGCCCGAGCCCCCGAAGCGGCGGGAGTCATCCATAGCGACTTCGAACGGGGGTTCATCCGCGCCGAGACCGTCGGTTATCACGATTTCATCGCGGCGGGTGGATGGAAGAGCGCTCGCGAGCGCGGCCTCGCGCGCGCCGAAGGAAAGGACTACGTGGTGCAGGACGGCGATGTCATGCTGTTTCGTTTCAATGCCTAGCGATCGGACGCGCTCGCACCGAAGCATGATACCCGTTGCCGTGGCGGCGATGCTGGCGAGCTGCGGTCACCCGACAGCACCTGCGGAGCGCCACGGGCCACCAATCGAACACAGGCTGACCACGGCCACCCTCGACTCGCTGCCTACGGTCACGCCCAACGACGGCCGCCTTGTCTGTCTCGCCGCCGGCTCCGCCCCGTGTCCCAAGGGACCCGCCCGCGCCAACTGGTTTCCGAACGGCAAGTTCGCCACGTGGGAGGCGCTCGGCGCGGCCGAACTCTGGACCGCAGGCCAGGTCGACCCGGTGCGCCTCGGGGACATCGGGACTGCCGATGGGCAGTATAGTTT
>JBOHRZ010000209.1:0-5661 GCA_050732975.1 Gemmatimonadales bacterium | reverse complement strand
AATGATGATCAGCCCGCGGCGTTCGACCACTGCACGAATCGCCGTCGCCAACTTCGCCCGGGCGTCGTCGAAGTTCGGATGGGTGAGGTGCGCGAACGGCGATCCGATCACCAGCGTGTCGACTTCGCCCGGCGTCGGTGCCGCGTTGCGGAAGAGCACCGAATCCGGCCGGCCCACGCACCCGGAATACACAATCCGGTGCGTTCCGCCCTCACCGGTCCGGAGTTCGATCGACGCCGATCCGAGCGCATGGCCCGACTCGGAAAACTCGAAGATCAGGTTGCGCCGCAGGTGCAGACCGCGCCGATATGGCTGGCCGATCATCTGCTGCTGCGCGGCGAAGACATCGGCGAGCTCGTAGAGCATCGTGCCGCGGGATTCCAGTTCCAGTGCCGTTTCGGCCAGGAGAATCGCGGTGCAGTCGCGGGTCGCCGGCGTGGCATAGATGGGGCCGCGGTACCCGTGCCGCACCAGTTGCGGAGTGCGTCCCGCCGCGCCGAGCCCGGGGTCGGACAGGAGAATCGCATCGAGCCGTGCGGCATCGAGCGGCAGGTCGCGGTGCTTCTGGTCCGTCTGCGCCACATTGCCCTGGAAGAGGCCGGCGTCGAGCAGCACCTGCGCTCCCGCCGCCTCCAGCAGCATCATTGATCCCGTGGCGGTGGCGGCGCCGCCGAAGAATGTCAGGGTGCGAGGAGCGCTCATTTCGTCCCGAAGAGGCGGTCCCCGGCGTCGCCGAGGCCTGGAAGTATGTAGCCGTGGGAGTCGAGCTCCCGGTCATAGGCGGCAGTGTACACCGGAATATCGGCGTGCGCCGCGGTGAATGCAGCCACGCCCTCCGGGGAGGCGACCAGGCAGAGGAAGGCGATCTCCTGCGCGCCGGCCATCTTCAGCTCGGCCGCGGCCGCGATTGCCGAGCCGCCGGTGGCGAGCATCGGGTCGAGCAGGAACACCCGGTGCTCGGACAAGGGCGTCGGCACCTTGAAATAGTACGACACCGGCTTGAGCGTCTCGTGGTCGCGATAGAGGCCGATATGTCCCACCCGCGCGTTGGGGATCAGCTGTGCCACGCCTTCCACCATTCCCAGGCCGGCGCGGAGGATCGGAACCAGCGCGATCTTCACCGCCACCCGGTGGCAGGTGGTCTTCTCCAGCGGGGTCGACACCTCGACCGGTTCCGTCGCCAGGTCGCGAGTCACCTCGTAGGTCATCAGTGCCGCGATCTCGCCGACCAGCTGCTTGAAGTCCCGGGTCGTCGTGTCGGCGTCCCTCAGCAGTGCAAGCTTGTGTCGGATAAGCGGATGGTCGATGACGACCAGCCCCGAGCGGGGCACCGTTCGCATGACCGAAAAGTCGTCCGGACGGACTGCGTTGGCAATGTCACCACGATCGTGGTGCCGCGGGATGGCTGATTCGATGCGCCCGACAACCAGGCAATTCCCGGGACCGGGCACTTAGCTTGCCTCGGATCACGCCGCGGTATGGGCGGGGGTATCGATCCGGGTGGAGCGATCGTGTGGTATGAAAGCTGAGCATCTCGTTCTGCTGCTGTGTGCGACCGCTGCCGTGGCGCCGGCTGCAGCACAGGCGACCGCCACGCCGGACAGCGCCATCGCCGCTGCCGGTCGCGCGGCGCAACGCTGGTTCGCCCTCCTCGCCGACCGCAATTATGGCGCAAGCTGGGAACAGTCCAGCGCCTACTTCCGCGAGCATGTGTCCCGCGAACAATGGCGCGTCAACGCCGAGCGACTCGACCGCCAGTTCCAGCGCGCCGATCACCGCAAGCTGGTCGAAGCGCGGTGGCTGCACGACGAACCGCCGCTGCCGCGCGCAGAATACGTCGTGCTCCGCTGGCTCACGGATCTCGGCGAAGGCCGCCAGGTCGGCGAGCGGGTGATCATGACGCACGAACAGGATGGTGCCTGGCGGCCGGCGACGTACGACCTGTTTCCCAATGTCGAAGGGCTTCCGTTTCTCGTACCTGGCCGCCACCCGCCTCCCGTTCCGCCACCACCGCCGCCGCGCAACATCGTGCCGCCGGGCGGTGCGGCGTGATGTCCGCGCGCGCGATGGCCCCGATCATG
Organism: Gemmatimonadales bacterium; assembly: GCA_050732975.1. Classification (GTDB taxonomy): domain Bacteria; phylum Gemmatimonadota; class Gemmatimonadetes; order Gemmatimonadales; family GWC2-71-9; genus Palsa-1233. The sequence continues at coordinate 3,580 of JBOHRZ010000209.1, read as the reverse complement.
GCACTCGCCCTGGCGGGATGCGCAACCAGGAGCACGGCGCTCTCGCCGCCGCGGCGCGCCGCCATCGCCGACAGTGTGCGGACGATGCTCGCTGCCTGGCGCGATGCATTCAACGCCCGGGACTTCGCCCGCGCATCGTCATTCTATTCCGACAGCAGCGACTTCCGCTGGTTCGAGAACGGCGATCTCAAGTTTCATTCCGCGGCACAATTGCGTGACACGATGCTGGCCGAGGCCGCCACCTTCCGCTCGCTCAACATGTCCCTCGGCGATGCTGATGTCACACCGCTCGCGCCGGGTGTGGCGGCGGTTACTGCGACCTTTACGGAGATGGTCGCCGACACCGCCGGTCAGACCATGGGGTTTGCCGGCGCGGTCACGGCGACGGTAATCGACGAGGCCACCGGCTGGCGCTTCCTCACCGGACACACGTCAATGCTGCTGCCCTCGCTGACCCGTACTGCCCGTCACTCGCGGCGCGGAACGTGAGCGCGCTCTCCGGCTCCGCACCCTGATCCCGGCCCGATACCGAAGCCCGACCGAAGTGCCGGCGGCCGGTTTCGTGGGACTCCCGACCGCTGAGTCGTCATTCTCTCTGGTTTGGTAGACCCGGATCGGGAGGAAGTCACGATGAAGCACATTGCCCTCACTTTCGCACTGGTAGTCGCCGGAGCTTCGGCGGCGGGCGCGCAGGCACGCGTCGCCACCGGGCGCGTCTTCGACGACACTACCGGGTGCCCCCTGACGGGCGTGTCGATCCACGTCGTCGGCGGACCCGCGCAGGCGATCACCAACTCCCAGGGACGATACCGCCTGACCGGATTGCCATCGACCGACTTCACGCTCGAAGCGGCGCGGATAGGATATCAGGCCAAGCGGACATTGAGCATGACACCGACCGATTCATCGGTCCGCGCTGATTTTTCGCTCATTCGCGCTACGGGTGACAGCGCGCGTCCGCAGATGTACCCCAAGCAGAAGTGCCACCTTGAGCCGACGGGGGCCGGCGGCCCGTAACCATCGCTGCGGGGTGGTCGTCAGTTACCGATCCGGCTAGCCTTCACGCATGTCTGACATCGACGCTACCATCACGGCCCCTGCGCTGCCGCTCGATCCGACGGTGCAGCGGCTCTTCGATGCCCGGTTGATCATCATCTCGGGCGAGATCACCCAGGCCGTTTCCGAACGAGTTACCGCCCAACTGCTGGCGCTTTCGGTCGCCTCGGACACCGAGCCGATCACCGTCTATATCAATTCGCAGGGCGGACACGTGGAAGCCGGCGACACCATTCACGACATGGTGCGCTACGTCGCACCGCCGGTTCGCATGGTCGGCACGGGATGGGTGGCCAGTGCCGGCGCGTTGATCTACGTCGCCGCGCCCCGGAAGCTGCGATATTGCCTGCCGAACACCCGCTTCCTGCTCCATCAGCCCGCCGGCGGCATGGGCGGCACCGCCTCGGATATCGCCATCGAAGCGCGCGAAATCGTCAAGATGCGCGAACGGCTCAACCGCATCTTCGCGCGGGAGACGGGCCAGACCATCGAACGCATCGAGGACGACACCACGCGGAACTTCTGGCTCGATGCCGAACAGGCCAGGGAATACGGATTGGTGGGCAAGATCATCTCCAGGCAGGCGGAGCTCGACTGAGTCGATTCGCCGACCACTTTTCGGCCGGCGCCGCCGATTACGCCCGATATCGTCCCAGCTACCCGCCGGCGCTCTTCGAATGGATCGCCGATATGGCGCCGGCTCGAAACGATGCCTGGGACTGCGCCTGCGGCAGCGGACAGGCGACCCTTCCGATGTCCGAACGGTTTCAGCGGGTCATCGCCACGGATCCTAGCGACGAACAGTTGCGGCAGGCGCCGCCGCTTCCGCGCGTCACCTGGCGGGTCGCCACCGCCGAAGAGAGCGGGCTTGCCACCGCGTCGGTCGATGCGATATCGGTCGGTCAGGCGCTGCACTGGTTCGATCTGACGCGCTTCTGGGACGAGGTACGGCGCGTCCTGCGACCGGGCGGTGTGATCGTCGCCTGGAGCTATGGACTTGCGTCGGTTGACGACGCGGCGATTACCCAAGCCATCCGCCATTTTCACGACGATGTCGTCGGACCATACTGGCCGTTGGAGCGCGGCCATGTCGAGGCGCGTTACCGCGACATCGAGCTGCCGTTCGCGCGCCTCCCGCCGCCGGAACTCGATCTCCGCATTGTCTGGACGCTCGATCAACTGCTCGGCTATCTCGGCACCTGGTCGGCGGTCGGGCGGAGCATTGCCGCCACGGGCAGTGATCCGCTCGACGCGTTCACGTCGCAACTGCGCGCGATCTGGGGATCCGGGCCCCGGGCGGTGACCTGGCCGCTCACCATACTGGCCGGTCGGGTCGGCGGTTGAGACGTGCGGGTGGCGCCGCGGCGGTCGTGGTGTCATCGTTGAGGGTCTTCTTCGCCGAGTGTCGCCATGCGTTCGCACATCGCCGTCGTCGCCATCCTCATGTTGCCGGTCACCTCCTGCGCCCAGAAATCGATCCCGGCCGAACAGCAGATCGCCCTCGCCGTCCTGCCATTGCCCAACAGCTTCCGCGCCGGCGCCAGCGTGCTGGGTTACGACAGCCACGGCAAGCTGGTCACGCTCCGCAAGGGGAGCGGTGTGATGACCTGCCTCGGCACCAACCCGGCGGACTCGATGTTCCACGCCGCGTGTTACGCGAATTCGATGGAGCCATTCATGGCGGCCGGCCGCGCGCTGCGGAACCGGAAAGTCGCCAACGTCGACAGCGCCCGCTTCGCCGAGGTCAAGGCCGGCACGATCCCGATGCCGTCGCAGCCCGCGGCGCTCTGGGGCCTCGACGGTCCGATGAGCGGTGTCGACGTGGCCAAGGGCACGGTGACGTCGGCCATCAAGCTGCGCTACTTGCTGTACATGCCGTATGCCACTGCGGCGGCGACCGGGCTTCCCGATCAGCCGATTTCGAACGGGCCATGGTTGATGGACGCCGGCACGGCCAAGGCGCACATCATGTTCACCCCGACGATGTAGGATGACCGGCACCCCGCCGGACCGGCGCCCCGGGCTCCGCCTGGTTGCCCGGGTGCTGTCGACCACGGGAGCGATCCTCGTGGTCGGCGGCATCTACCTGGTCGCCGGTCTGCGGCAATTCCTCGCGGGTGGGGTGGTGTTCGCCGCGGGGCTAATCGACTTGTTGATGGCCTTTCTCTTCTGGCAGCGTGCCGGATGACATCCAACGTCGGAGACACGATGCTGATCGAATCGGTGAAGCGATGTCTGGTCCGCGATCTCGCCGGGTTCACCCTCGAGCTCGATGCCTACCCCAACGATTCGTCGGTGTGGGCGCTCCCGCCCGGAATTCGCAATTCCACCGGCACGCTCACGCTGCACGGGTGCGGCAATCTCCGGCACTTCGTCGGCGGCATCCTGGGCCGAAGCGGTTACCTGCGTGATCGCGTCGCCGAGTTCGCCGTACGGGACCTGCCCCGCGCCGAACTGGAAATGCTGATCGCGGTCACCCGGGACGAGGTGGCTCGCGCGCTCGACCAGCTCGACCCCGCCGTCC
>JBOHRZ010000208.1:0-5692 GCA_050732975.1 Gemmatimonadales bacterium | reverse complement strand
TGGTTCATTCAGGCGGACGTCCGATCGCGCGAAGCATTTGCTGCCATCGCCGACGGCAGTTTCGACCTGGTGATTCACCAGGCAGCCCAGATCGACGTGCGCGTCTCGGTCGATTCGCCCGCGGACGACGCCTCGATCAACCTGGTGGGTTTCACCAACGTGCTCTCGGCGGCCGGGGCGGGAAAGGTGCGCCGGGTGATCTTTGCGTCGAGCGGTGGCGTGGTCTACGGCGATCCCTACCAGATCCCTACACCTGAAACGGCGGCCAACCTCCCCATCTCACCGTACGGTGTCAGCAAGCTTGCCGGCGAACATTATCTCCGCGTGCTCGGCATCTTGCGCGGTTTCGACGGAGTGGCGCTCCGGTATGCGAACGTGTACGGTCCGCGGCAGGATCCCAAGTCCGAAGCCGGGGTGGTGTCGATCTTCGTGTCACGGATCCTGGCAGGACAGCCACTGACGATCTTCGGCGACGGGCGACAGACGCGCGACTACGTCTTCGTCAAGGACGTGGCGCGCGCCAACCTGTTGGCGGCATCGGCCGATGTGTCGCGGGGCGACCGGCTCGACGTCCCTGCGTTCAACATCGCGACCGGACGGGAAACGACGGTGAACGAACTGGCCGGGCTCGTGGGCCGCGCACTCGATCGGACTCCGGTGGTCGAGTACGCGCCGGCGCGGGCCGGCGAGTTGGCGCGCTCGTGTCTCGACATCTCGAAGGCCGCCGGCAGCCTGGGTTGGACGCCGCAGGTCTCCTTCGATGCAGGGATGAAGGCGCTGGCTGGCTGGTTCCGGAGCGCGGGCGCATGATCCAGGACACCGTCTCGACGGTCGTCAACACCGGGTTTGCGCACCTGGTGTTCGATGCCAGCGTCCCGACCCAGGTGGTGCTCGCGATCTGCGCCGCCTTCTCCCTGGCGTCCTGGTTCGTGATCGCCGCCAAATGGTGGGAGTTCCGTCATCTCCGCGCCGACCGGCGGGACTTCCAGCGCGCGATGACCGGGACCGAGGGCATCGACGAGAAGCACAAGGCGGTGCGCGGGCTCGCGGGCTCGCCGTTTGCCGACGTGATCGTCGCTACGGCAGAATTCATCACCGATCTGCGTGGCGCGATGCAGCGGGCAGGAGTGGCGCGCAGCGGACTGTCGCTCACCCAGCTCGAGGCATTGATGCTGACGGTCGAATCGCGCATCAGCCGGGCCATCGAGCGGACTCGCCGCATGATACCGCTCCTCGCCATCGTCGGTTCGACGGCGCCGCTGCTTGGTCTCCTCGGCACGGTTGTGGGCATCATCAACGCGTTCCTGGGGATCGCGTCTGCCGGCACCGGCAACATTCGCGCGGTGGGTCCGGGAATCGCCGACGCCCTGATCGCCACGGCCGCCGGCCTCGGCGCGGCGATTCCCGCGGTGATCGCCTACAACGTTTTCACCGGACGGTCCGAGCGATTGGAGAGCGAACTGGAGCAGTTGGCGCAGGACACCGTCGGCGAGCTGGGCCGGGAAGGCAAGCTCTGACGTGGCGGGGTTGAGCGGATTCGGCCGGCACCGGCGTGGCCGCACGCTCAATGCCGAGGTCAACATCATCAACCTCGTCGACGTGATGCTGGTGCTGCTGATCATCTTCATGGTGACGGCCCCGATCCTGCAGGCCGGCATTGCCGTGCAGCTCCCCGACGTGGCCTCGAAGCCGATTCCGATGTCCGACGCGGTGGTGATCACCGTGGAACGCAACGGCGCGGTGTCGATCGGCAACGAGCGGCAGACCTTCCAGCAGTTCCAGACCTCGTTCGCGATCGCGGTGGCGGCGAAACATCCCGCGAGCGTGTCGGTCCGCGGCGATACTCACGCGTCCTATGGAGATGTGCTGAGGGTATTCGGAGTGGTGCTGGCGTCCGGGATCAAGAAGGTGGACCTGGTCACGGAATCGGGCCCGTGACGGCGATCGAACCGTCGGCGGTCCGGGCCGGGATGACGGGGACGCTGCTGGCCCACGGTGCGCTGATCGCGGCCATCCTGCTCCTTTCGCAGCGGCATCCGATCCGGGCCGAGCGCATCTACGAGGTCAATCTGGTTGCGGCGCCGGCGCCGGCCCCTGAAGTGCACAATGCCCCACCCACGGCCGCACCCGCGGCTCCGGTCGAGAAGCCGGTGGTCCGGCCGACACCGGTCAAGCGGCCTCCCAAGCCCCGTCCGGCGCACGCCAGGGCGGCCGACAAGACGCCGGTGACCAGGGCCCAGGCTACCCCGGCGCCAGGCGAGAAGCCGAGCACCGGCCAGGATGCGGTAACGCTGCACCAGCAGGGTTTGATGTTTCCGTACCCGGAGTACCTCAACAACATCGAGAACCAGATCCTGCGCCGTTGGGTCCACGCCATGTTCCGTCCGGGATACGAAGCGCAGATCGCCTTCGTCATCGATCGTGACGGGACGGTTCCGGCGGCGAGCGTCGAGATGGTGCGCGGATCCGGGAATCTCTCCTTCGACCTGGCGGCCAAGAGCGCCATCGAATCGGCGAGTTCGGCGCGCGCGTTCGGGGCGTTGCCGTCGGGCTTCACGAGTGCGTCGCTGCCGATCCTGTTCGATTTCAAGCAGGTGCCCAGGGAGGGCCCGTGAGCAGCAGGTCGATCTGCCTCGCCGTCGTGGTAATCGCAGCAGTCCACTCGGCGGCGGCACAGGACACAACGCGGATCCGGCTCGGGGTCAGCGGCGTAAGCGCGGCACAGCCGGGGATGGTGGTGCTCGCCGGACCCGGGCTCGACTCGGTGCGCACCATCGTCCAGCGAGACCTGGAGCTTTCGGACCGGTTCAGCGTGGCGCTCCTGTCGGATACCGCGGGCACGCTGACCGGTCCATTCGACGTCAGCCGTCTCAAGAGTACCGGCCTGACCTGGGCCGTCGAGCTGGAGCCGGCGATCGGCGGGGTCGACATCAAGCTGTACGACGTCACCACCGGCGCGCTGCGGCAGCAGGCGTCGCGCGCGCTCGATCCCGGCGGCGCCGGCGACAGCCGGATCACGATTCATCGGGTCAGCGACCAGATCGTGACCTGGACCGGCGGCGTGGGGATCGCGGCCACCCGCATCGTCTTCAAGGAGCGGCGAGGCAACGCCGATGCGATCTGGCGCATCGACAGCGACGGGGCCAATGCGGTGCAGATCTCGCACGGCGGGATTACCGGGACCCCGGCGTGGAGTCCCGACGGCGCCAGCGTATCGTATGCCGAGGCGAGCGACGGGCGATGGACGCTGTACGTGCAACGCCTGTCGACCGGGACACGGGCGGCGGTTCCCAGCTCGTCGCCGGGCGACAACTACGGCCCGAGCTTCTCGCCGGATGGCCGATCGTTGGCGTTCGTACACGGCGCGGCCGGCGGATCGGTGATCGAGACGGCGGATGTGGCACGGATGTGCTGTGCGCACGCGCTGACGCACGACGGCAAGCTGGCGGATAATGTGTCGCCTGCCTATTCTCCTGACGGGCGGCACATCGCCTACGTATCGACGCGGACCGGGACCACACAGATCTGGATGATGGACAACGACGGGACCAGCGGCGGACAATTCGTGCCATCGGGATTCGATCCGGATGGCAGGCCGCTGCCGACGTATTCGCCGGCATGGTCGCCGGACGGCACGCGGATGGCATTCGCGCGCGACACCAGGTCGGGCGGACGGCAGATCTACGTCGTGTCGATCGGGAGCGGTCAGATCGCACAGCTCACCGCCGATGGCCGCAATGAAGATCCGTCGTGGGCGCCCGATTCGCGCCACCTGGTCTTCAAGTCGACGCGAAGCGGCAAGGAGCAACTCTGGATCCTGGATGTGGAATCCAGCGCCGCTCGCCAGATCGCGACCCCCGGCACCGCACAGTATCCGGCCTGGTCGCGCACACTCGGAACGAACCCGTAATGGAGGGAGCGATGAAGCTGCGCCAACTGATGCTCTTGTCGGTGGGACTCGCGTTGACCGTCACGGCGTGCCACAAGAAAGCGCCGCCGAGCACCGCGCCGATGCCGGAAAATCCGCCGGCCGCTCCCCCGCCGCCGCCGCCTCCTCCGCCACCCCCGCCGCCGGCTGCACCGCCGCGCGATAACGGGGCCGATCTCGACGCCACGGCTGCGGCCCGGGTCGCCAGCATCGAAGACCGCATTCACTTCGACTTCGACAAGTCGAACATCAAGCCCGACGATACGCCGCGCCTCGATACCAAGGCGCAGATGCTGAAGCAGTTCCCGGCGCTCCGGATCCGGGTCACCGGGCACTGCGACGAGCGCGGTTCGGATCAGTACAACATCGCGCTGGGCATGCGGCGCGCTACGGCCGCCAGGGACTACCTGGTGCGCGCCGGCATCGACGCATCGCGCATCGACGTCGCCTCGCTCGGCCGCGAGGATCCGCTCGATCCTGGCCACGATGAGACGGCGTGGGCCAAGAACCGCCGCGATGAATTCGAAATCATCGCCGGCAGCCAGAGTCTGAGAGTGCCGTGACGCGGCATTCCGGCCTGGTGATCGTGGCCGTCGTGGCCGTCGTGGCCGTCACGGCAGGAATGGCGGCCTGCGCCACACCCGGACAGGTGCGTCAGGTGCAGACACAGGTCGCGATTCTCGACCGCGACAACGCCCGCGCCGATTCGGCGCGGGCGGCCGATCTGGCGCGCATCGAAGCCGGACAGCGGCGGACACTGGATTCAATGGTCGGGCTGGTGCGCGAACTCAATGACCGGATCCAGCATGTCGCGCTGGAGAGCAATTCCAACTTCGACAACCTGCGCCAGCAGCTCTACCAGGTGAGCAATCTCTCCAACACGACGCAGCGCAACGTGGCGCGGCTCGGCGCCCAGGTCGAGACGGCGCTGACGACAGCGCCGCCGGTCGCCACGTCGGCGACCGATACCAGCGCGACGAGCGCCGCCCAGATCCCGGCACCCGACGTGCTGCTGCAACAGGCGGTGACGATGTTGACCAGCGGCGCATATGACAACGCCCGCTTTGCACTCAATACCTTGCTCAAGACGTATCCCACCGCGGCCCAGGTGCCGGACGCGGTCTATTATCTCGGCTACTCGTTCGACCCGGACCAACCCGACTCGGCGCGGATCTATTACAACCGCGTCTGGAACAGCTATCCGGATTCGCCGAAAGCGCCGACCGCACTGTTCAAGTTGGGCAACCTGGAACTGAAGGCGCAGAACCTCCAGGCCGCCAGGGGCTACTGGCAACAGATCGTCGATAAGTACAAACAGTCCGACGAGTACCAGTCCGCGCTGGACGCGCTGCGCGAGAATCCGTAGTCGGCACCCGGCTTCATGGCCAATTCCACCGGTGAGATGCCGTTCCTCGATCACCTCGAGGAACTCCGCAGGCGCATCCTCTGGTCGCTCGCCGCTGTCGTGGCGGGATTCGGCATCGGCTGGGTGGTCACCCGCCATTTCGAGCTGATCCGCAAGATCGAGGCGCCGATCGAGCGCTTCGTCCCGGGCGGCAAGTTGACGGTGTTGACGCCCACCGACCCGTTCATGATCACCCTGAAATTCTCGCTGATTCTCGGGCTGGTACTGGCCTCGCCGTTCGTGCTGTACCAACTGTGGTTGTTTCTGGCGCCGGCGCTCACCGGACGGGAGAAGCGGGCCATTCTGCCCTCGCTGGGCATCGGGGTGGTGCTGTTCCTCGGCGGCGCGCTCGCCAGCTG
>JBOHRZ010000207.1:0-5697 GCA_050732975.1 Gemmatimonadales bacterium | reverse complement strand
CTCGCAACCATGACCGCAGATGGCGCCGGTCGGCGTTGGCGGGGTCAGACAATGCCTCGATGCCGCGCGCAGCGAGATGTTCCATCAGTTGAACGCGGCGGATGGCGAGCAGCGGCCGGACCCAGCGACCACGGCGCGCCGCCATCGCGGCCAATCCCGCGGGACCGCTGCCACGCAGCACCCGCAGCAGCACCGTTTCCGCCTGATCGTCCGCGGTGTGCGCCAGCACGACGGCGGCAGCGCCCGCCTCGCGCGCCATCGCCCCGAGCGCCGCGCGACGAGCCGTCCGCGCCCGCGTTTCGCTGGTCGCCGCGGCCAGCTCCAGCCGTCGGCAATAGAACCGCAGGCCGCGCGCCGACGCGGCGTATGCCACCGTCGCGGCGACGCGCTCGCTGGCGGGATCGATTCCGTGGTCGACGTGGGCGACCGCCAGCGATCGTCCATGGCTTTCGGCGCCGTTGTGCAGCAGATCGAGCATCGCCAGCGAATCGCTGCCGCCCGAGACTGCCAGCAGGCACAATTCGTCGGGCCGGGTCAGGATGCGGAGCCGGTCGGCGGCGGTCCGCACCATCGCGAGCGATTCGGCCGTGAGCGTCACGGGGTGCGCCGCAATTCGTTCTCGGCGTCGTGGAAGGGCTCCATGTGCACCAGCACGTCGAGGACGCCAGGCACCGCACCGCGAATCGCCGACTTGATCTGACCGCTGAGGAGATGGGCGTCGCTGAGCGACATCGCCGGATCGGCCTGCGCGTGCAGGTCGACCAGGTAGCCCTTGCCGAACTTGCGGGCCTTGAGCTTCTCGATCAGTTGGACCCGCGGTACCGACCGCGCCGCGGCGAAAACCTGATCGAGCATCGCCGCGTCGGGCGCGCCGTCCATCAGCTCGTGCAGCGCCGGCCGCAGGATGTGCAGTCCATTGAGGAACACCACCACCGACGCCACGGCACCGGCCGCCCCATCGCACCAGATCCAGCCGCGCCCGCCGATCAGCGCCGCCGAGATGCCAAGAAATGCCGCGGCCGACGTCACGACGTCGGCCCGGTGGTGCCAGGCGTCGGCTTCGAGCGCGGAACTCTTCGAGGCCCCTGCCACGCGGAAAACGGTGCGGACCAGCACCAGCTTGACGGCGATCACTACGACGAGGACGGCCAGCGTGAACGCCGCCGGCGGCGAGCGCGGCGTCAGCAACGCCTGGATCGCCTTGACCAGGATGCCGAGCGATCCACCGCAGAGCAGCAGTCCGACGCCGGCGGCCGCCAACGCCTCGGCCTTGCCGTGTCCGTAGGGATGATCGAAGTCCGCCTTGCGCGCGGCGACCCGGAGCCCACCCCAGACCACGATCGAGCCGCCGATGTCGGCGGCGGATTCGGCGGCGTCGGCGACCAGCGCGTACGAGTGTCCGAGGATGCCGGCGATGCCCTTGATCACGGCGAGGCAGGCGTTGGTAAACAGCCCCAGCCGCGCGATCCTCAAGGTGCTGACATCACTCACGGCGAGAGGCGGCCCCGGCGCCAGGTGCCGTCGGCGCCACGATGGTACGCGAGACGGTCGTGGAGCCGGCTTTCGCGCCCCTGCCAGAACTCGAATTCGTCGGGTGCGACGCGGAATCCTCCCCAATGCGGCGGTGGCGGCACGTTGCCGTCGGCAAAGCGGGCGCGGCTCCGCTCGACTTCAGCCTCGAGCGCGGCGCGGTTCGGCAGGGGCGCACTCTGGGTCGACGCCCAGGCGCCGAGCCGCGCCCCGAGCGGCCGGGTGCGGAAGTAGGCGGCCGATTCTGCCGGGTCGATTTTCGCGACGCTGCCCGCGATCCGCACCTGCCGTTCGAGTGTCGGCCAGTAGAACACCAGCGTCGCGCGGGGATTGGCGTCGAGCTCAGCGGCCTTCCGCGAGCGGTAATCCGTGTAGAAGACGAATCCGCGCCGATCGAATTCCTTGAGCAGCACCACCCGTGCATCGGGCCGTCCCCCGGCATCGGCCGTGGCCAGCGTCATCGCGGAAACGTCAGGCGTGCCGGCGCGTTCGGCCTCGTCGAACCAGCGTCGGAACTGTTCCACGGGATCGGGATCGGCGCTCACCTCGTCGAGTTCGGCCCGGGTGTACTCGCGGCGAATGTCACCGATGTTCACGGAATTCTCCGGCGCTGGCGTTCGGTGCGCACCACGGCGAATCCGCGCGCCCGGTAGTTCGCGAGCGCGACCGGGTGATCGAGCGTGCAGGTATTGACGGTGACCCGCCGCGGCCCCAGCTCCCAGGCGCGCCGCACAGCGTGATCCAGCAACGGCCCACCGATTCCGCGGCCGGTCCAACCCGGGACCAGCCCGAAATACCGGATGTCGACCACGTCGCCGGTGAGCGACAATTCGTAGTAGCCGGCCGTCTCGCCGTCGGCCCTCGCACGCCAGATTTCCACGCCGGGCCGGTCGATTGCGATACGCCAATCGTCCGGCGACCAGCCGAGCCGGTCGAGCCAGTGCCAGGGACCGCCGACGCGGCGATACATCTCGGCGGCGAACCGCGGCGCGACGTCGAGAGGCTCGCGATGCACGCTCGTGCCGGGCGGGAGTGGCCGTCCCGGCCAACCCTCCGGTGCCCGGAGCATCTCGAGAAAGGTCACCACCACATCGACGGACTTGCTCACGCCGACGCGATGGTGCCGCGGCATTCGCCGAAGCCGATCGATACCGCCCCCGGCGTATGACAATGGCCGCGCAGGATCACTTCGTCACCGTCTTCGAGGAAGGTGCGGTTTTCTCCGCCCGGGAGCGCCAGCGGCTCGGCACCACGCCGGGTGCGCTCCAGCAGCGACCCGACGGCGTCGGGCTCCGGCCCCGAAACCGTTCCGGTACCGAGCAGATCGCCCATGTAGAGATTGCAGCCATTGCTGGTGTGGTGCGTGATCAACTGTGCCGGGCTCCAGTACATCGCGTCCTGAAAGTGGACCCGGCTCACCGTCGCGGCGGCAGCGGAGCGCGTCCGCATCGCCGCCGTCTGCAGGGCGACTTCGAGGTCGATCGCGAGGGTCCAGTCGCCGGCAATGCGGAGATACTCCAGCGGAGGCGGATCGCCCGCGGGCCGCGGCGGCATCGGCAGGTGAAACGGCAGCAGCGCGTCGGCGGTCACGACCCATGGCGAGATCGTAGTGCAGAAGTTCTTGGCGAGGAAGGGACCGAGCGGCTGGTATTCCCATGACTGGATGTCGCGCGCGGACCAGTCGTTGAGCAGGCAGCAGCCGAAAATGCGCCCGCCGGCTTCGTCGCCCGGGACCGGTGTGCCGAGCGCATTGCGGCCCCCGACGAAGATGCCCACTTCCAGTTCGTAGTCGACGGAGCGGGAGGGACCGAACTCCGGCGCCGTGGTTGTCGGCGCTCTTGTCTGCCCATTGGGGCGGCGCACCGGCGTCCCCGACACCACGATTGACGATGCCCGCCCGTGATATCCGACCGGCACCCACTTGTAGTTAGGGAGCAGCGGTTGGTCGGGCCGGAACAGCGCGCCCACGTTGGTGGCGTGATGGATCGAGGCGTAGAAATCGGTGTAGTCGTACACCTGGAACGGCACCAGGTACTCCAGCGACGCCTGCGGAACCAGCGCCGGTCGAAGCCGCTCGCTCCAGCCCGCGTCGCTCAATGCGTCGCTCAGCGCCAGCCGCACCGCGCGCCATTCCGCGGGCGGCCTCCCGGCGAGGCCGTTGAGCGCCGACATGGTGACGCTCATCGCGCCCGCGGGAAGCTCCGCACCCCACCCCGCTTCGACCGCCGCGGGAATCAGCAGCGCCTGGTCGCCGATGGCCACCACGAGTGCGCCCGGCGTCCGGCCGTGCTTCACGCGGGCGAAGGGAAGGTTCTGGACCGGGAATTCGGCGTGGCCGTTGGCACTCTCCACCCAACTCGTTCGCGCAGGGTCGTGCGAGCGATCAAGCAACGTCATGTCGTAGCCGCGACACCAAGTTCATCCACGGGCTCCCGGAACGAGCACGATCCGAAGCTGGAAAAATAGCTCCGCGCCGCCACCAGATCCGAATTGCCGAAGAGCCGCTCGCGCCACATGACGCCGGCGGCCGACCAGCGGAACGCATCGCGGGGCGATTCGAGCACCGCGGCCACCGATTCATCGTCGGGATCGCGGCGCAGCTGGGCCACGGCAACCAGCAGGTTGACGAACCCATACATCACCTGACGCTCGGCGTCCGATGCGTAGCTGATCGGGTAGCAGCCACGATATGGATGGTGCAGTCCGGCCGTTGCCTTGAAGGGCACGTCGGTCGCGATGACCGCCTTGAGAAACAGCGCCACATCTGCCGTCGCCGGGAAGAGTTCGGGACTCATTCCCCCGGTGCGGATCTTGGCGACTGCCCCGGCGCGACGGATGCCGGCGAGCAGATCGATGTATGGTCCGGTACCGGGAACCTCGAAATACCGCTGACGGCGCGCGGTGATCTGCTCGGCGAGGACCATCCCCCCGGCAGGCGACACGACCTTGGCTTCGATGGCGTCGGCAACGATGCCGGGGTTCGCGGCCGCCTCGAATCCGTCGATCAGCCCCAGATCGGCTGTGGTATTGGCCCCGATGACAACCGACAGGTGCCAGGGATCGGCGGAATCGAGGAGAATCCGCTGGCGCGCAATCGACAACGCCAGCTCCTCGAGGCGCGTGGCAGCAAGCACGAAACGGCCCAGCATCCAGCGGTCGGCCGAGCGCCGGTACACATCGTACTGGCGCACGGCATCGTCCATGGTGCAGGACGCAGGCGGGAACAGCCCGGCGTAATCGATAATGTCGGCGAAAGCGGCACGCATCGGCGCTCCGGGCGCACGGGGAGGACGCCGCGGAATCTAAGCCGGGAGTATCAACGCATCATCAATTGTTCGATGTATCGTGCCGGCGGCAGCCTGGGCTCGCTTCGACCCGGCGAGCATCAGGTGGCGGGGTATAACCCCTCTCCAAGGCCCGAAGACCAGCGGAGAGGACGATCCGAGCGCCACACCGCGTAGGTGAATCCGCCGCCCGTGGCGCCGAGTTTTCCGAGCCTTTTTGTGCCAGGCGTCGGTCACTCAGGCGAATTGCATCCACGAGCAGCGGAACCCCCAGAGTTGCCCACCTCTCAACAACCGGCCGGGAGCCTAGGACTGATCTGCTGGCTGCTTGGCGCGCCAAGCCGAAGCTCCTGTCCGCTGGTGATGTGGCAGACATAGAAGGTCGAGATCGCGCTGTCCGCGGTGTTTTGACGATGAAACGGGTTGTCGCGGGTATAGCCGATGAGCGTCATGGTGTAGCCCGCAGAATCCGCGGGATTTCCGCCGCTGGTCGGGGGAATCGTGATCGACCGCGACAGCGAGCCCCAATCGTAAATCATGGTGTCGTGCACGACGCTCGTAATCACCATGAACTTCGCTTCGACGGGTGGCGCTCCGTATCTCGTCCACAGAGTGACGGTGCAGCTTCCATTGTCGAGCTGGTCATCATTGGTGATGTTGCCGTCGGTGCACCAGCTCAGCGAGTCAGGATATGGTGTAGCGAGGAGCGCGGCGCGGCGTGGTTCCGCAATTGCCGAGACTGAAATTGATGACGCTCACACCATCAGCTACGGCTGTGTCGATCGCCTCCGCCAAAATCGTGTAGGAGTAGACGTCACCACCGGTCGTGACCATGTAGTTGTACAGATGCACGGTCGGCGCCATTCCGACCACGCCGGAGATA
>JBOHRZ010000206.1:0-5704 GCA_050732975.1 Gemmatimonadales bacterium | reverse complement strand
ACATCACCACCTGCGAGCCGTAGGTGTCCTGGAAGTACTTCGCCCCGCCGTAGTCCTTGCCGATTCCCTGCGTCACGATGACGTACGCCACCTTCGACGGATCGAGCTTCAGCTTCTTCATCCCGTCGAGCAGGGTCGACTTGACCCATTTGGTGTGCATCGCATCGATCAGCACCAGCGAGTCACCAGTGGCGACGACCCACGTGCCGAGGGTACGGGTACCGACGTAGTAGACGTTGTCGAAGACGCGGGTCGGCGTGACGCGGTCGTCCTTATCGGGCTCGCCATACGGATCCGTACGCGGGATCTCGCTGCACTGGGTTTCTTCGGTTGTGATGAACTGCATCCCCGCGAGCTTGCGGGCGTTCGCCAAGTGGGTCTGGGCTTCATCTTCGGGGGTCTGGCCGACGGCAGCCGCCGGGACGATCAGAGCAACGGCGAGCAGCGCGGTTGATACCATCCGGACCATGCGGCGATCTCCATGACGGGGCAACGCCCACATGACGCGCGAGAGGAGGGAGATGTTACCGACGTTCTCAACCGCAACATGATCCTCTTCTCACGTCTCACTTCTCCGTTCCCTCGTGCCCTCCTTCCCACTGATAACGTGATGAGATCGCGATGAGGATTTCTTCGGGGCGCGTTCATGAATCGGTCAGAGGCGTCTCCATTGATTGGAGAGCGAGGAGAGCGAGGAGAGCAAGGAGAGCGAGGAGAGCAGGGAGAGCAGCAGAACTGATCGCTTTGGCGGAAAGGAATCTGGACCATGATCACGAGTTCTCAGCCGGTGCCCGTCGCCGGGGAGCGGACGGAGGAAGATCGATCGATCGACGCAGTGATCGAGCGCCTGGCGGCTGTTCGGGAGACCGCCCCGTACGTGGTGTCGTGCTACATCGCCCTGACCCCCGAGGACCGGGAGAACCAGAAGTACATCCTGGCGGTGAAGCCGCGACTGACGCGGGCCCGGACCGACAATGCCGCCGCGGCGCTGCCGCACGCGGAGCGGATGGCGCTGCTGCGCGACCTCGACCGGATTCTCGAGTCGGTGTCGCGTCCGGCCTTTCTGCCCCACGCCCGCGGCGTGGCGATCTTCGCGAGTGAGCCGATTGGCCTGTACGAGTCGGTGCCGCTGCCGCGGGTGCACCGGACGCGGGTCATCGTCGACCGCACACCGCTGATCGGCGAACTGGTCGCGTCCGCCGCCGAGTTCGGCCGGGTGCTCGTTGTGGTGGTGGATCGGGCTCACGCCCGGTTCTTCGAAGTCAGCGCGGCCGGCGCCGTCGAGCGGGAAGATCTCTGGGATCCGAACAGCCGCGGCGGGCGCTTCCGCGGGGACCGCCGCGACGCGCCCGGCTTCGGCGAGCGCCGCTACCACAACCGGATTCGCGAGGAGCTGCACCGACACTACGCCGATGTGATTCACCGTCTCGAACAGTTGGTCCGGCAGGAGCCGACCCGCGGGATCATATTTGCAGGTCCCGACGTGCACACTGCCGCGTTGCCGCCCTTTCTATCGCAGTCGATGAGCCGGTTGCTGCTCGGCACGGTGTGCGTCAATCCCATGGCGGTCTCGGCGGCCGAGCTTGAGCTGGCGGCATTGGATGTCGCGGATCGTCACGATCGCGAGGAGATCGCCGCCGCGGTGGCCGCATGGCGGGAGGCACTCGGCAAGGACTGGGCGGTTGACGGCCCTGTCGCCACGCTCCTTGCCCTCGGCAAGGGTCAGGCGCGGCGCATCTTCGTGCGCGGCGACCTGGTCGTCGGAGGCTATCGGTGCGAAGATACCGGTCGCCTTGCGGTGAGCGAGAGCGACTGCCAGGGCGAAGGCGCGGCCGTGCCGATCAGCGATCTCGTCGACAACGTGATCGAGGAGGCGGTACGGCAGGGGATCGAACTGGTCATCGTCGACGAGGCCGCGGTTGCGGGGCAGTTCGACCGCCTCGCCGCGACGCTCCGGTTCAGGGAACACTGAGGGGTAGGGGGCAATCCACGGTTCCATCACACATGCACGGGAGAACGAGATGAGCAGCCTGGCGAAGGTGATCGAGGTGATCGGGCAATCGGACAAGAGTTTCGACGACGCAACCGAGCAGGCGGTGCGCGAGGCGGCGAAGACGGTGCGCGGATTGCGCAGCATCTGGATCGACAACTTCAGCGCCGAGATCCGGAATGACAAGATCGTCGAGTACCGGGTGAACGCGAAGTTGACGTTCGTGCTCGAAAGCCACAAGTAGCACGCCGAGCGGGGCGGCGCTCAGCCAAAGGCGTCTCGATCACTCTTACCCCGCGGCGGCCCGGAGGCGCGGAGCGCGTTGAGGATCACCGCGACATCGATCGCTTCCTGGAGCAGGGCGCCGACCGTGGGCGGGATATGTCCGGTGGCGGCGATCGCCATCGCCACGGTGCTGAGGCCCAGACCGGTGCCGATGCTCTGCCTCGCGATGCGCAACGTGCGGCGGCTCACAGCCATCGCGTCGGCGATCCGGGTCGGATCATCCGCCAGCAGGACCGCGTCGGCGGCTTCGGCGGTGATCCCGCCGCCGCCGGCAACGAGCGCGATTCCTACGGTGGCCGCGCTGAGCGCCGGGGCGTCGTTGGTGCCGTCGCCGACCATCAGCACCCGGTGCCCGGCTTTGACCAGGCTCTGTACCACAGCGGTCTTCTGCCCGGGGAGCAGATCGCCGTGCGCCTCATCGACACCGACCTGCGCAGCTACCCGCCGCACGGTGACGGGGTCGTCGCCGGAGAGCAGCAGCGTGCGGCGAATTCCGAAGCGGCGCAGCCGTGCGAAGAATCGTGGCAAGCCGGCGCGAATCTCGTCGGCATAGTCGATGATGCCCGCACCGCGTCCGTCGACGACGACGAAGGCGCGGAGTCCGCCGTCCGATCCTGCGGTGAGGTCCGGCGCGAAGTCCTGCAGCGCGGACGGGTTGCGCGACGTGACGAACGTCCAGCCGCCGACCGTGACGCTCCGTCCGTCCGCCACGCCAGCGATGCCCTGGCCCGGAGACTCGACGACCTCGTGGGCCTCCGGCGTGGCGACGCCGCGGGCCATCGCCTCTTCGACCACAGTGCGGGCGAGGAGATGACTGGAGCCGTGTTCGACGGCGCCGGCCAGTCGCAGCACGGCCTGTTCCGAGAAGCCGTGAACGGCGGTCACTCGTGCCACGCGCGGCCTGCCGATGGTGAGGGTGCCGGTCTTGTCGAAGACTGCCACGTCGATCGCGGCCAGCTGTTCCAGCGCCGCGCCGTGACGGAAGAGGATCCCGTGGCGGGCGGCGCGGTTGATGCCGCCGACGACCGCGACCGGCGTCGCGAGGATCAGCGGGCATGGAGTCGCGACGACGAGCACGGCGAGCACCCGGACGGGATCGCCGGAGAGGAGGTAGGCCGCGATGCACACGATCAGCGTCAGCGGCGTGAACCACACGGCGTAGCGGTCGGCGACGCGCTGCAGGGGCGCCTTGCTGGCCTGCGCCGTGCGGACCAGTTCGACGATGCGGGCGTACTGGCTTTCGCGCGCCAGGGCCAGGGCCCTGATGTTGAGCGGCCCCTCGCCGTTGTGCGCGCCGCTGAGCAGCCGCGTGCCAGGAGCGGCGCTCACCGGCATCGGCTCGCCGGTGAGGCGTGACGCGTCGACGTGCGATCTCCCCCTGATGACGATCGCGTCACAGGGAATCAGCTCGCCGGGGCGGACCAGAAACTCGTCGCCGACAGCGATCACCTCGACGCCGATGTCCTCGACCCGGGTGTCGCCGACGCGATGCGCCAGTGTCGGCGCCTCGCGCTCGAGTTCCTCGACGGCGCGCGACGCGCGGCCTTCGGCGTATCGCTCCAGCGCCTCGCCGCCGGTCTGCATCAGCACCACGACGAGCCCGGCCAGCGGTTCGTCGAGCGGAATCGCGGCAACGATCGCCAGCATTGCAACGAGATCGGCGGCGAACCGCCCGCGGAACATCCCGCGAAGGGTGCGGATCACCACCGGAAGGCCGGTCGCGACCAGGCCAGCCATCCAGATCCGGTCGCTCCACTCCGGCATCCGCGCGAGCCACAGCACGGCACCGGCGACAATGGCGAGGAGTGCGCCCGCGGGGAAGGCGATTCGCCACCCAAGCGCGCTTATCAGTCGTTTCATTTTCGCTTCACGTGGCGGACCGTAACGTACGGGCGAATGCGGAGCCATGGATGAGTCTCAACCGGATCGTCGTCGCGACCGACGAATCGGAAGCGGGCCGCAGCGCGGCGCGGGTCGCATACGACCTCGCCG
Source organism: Gemmatimonadales bacterium (assembly GCA_050732975.1). Lineage (GTDB taxonomy): Bacteria > Gemmatimonadota > Gemmatimonadetes > Gemmatimonadales > GWC2-71-9 > Palsa-1233. Next base: position 1,437 of record JBOHRZ010000206.1, on the reverse strand, counting down.
TGCGCGGCGGCGCCCGGCAGCTCACCTTCGTCACTGTGAAGGACCGCCGGGCCGATATGCCGGCCTCCGGCGACGGCATCCGGGGAGAACCGGCGCGGCGCGCGCCGGTGTTCGTGGACCTGGTCCGATGGCTCGACACGCAGCCGCCCCTGCCTGCGCCGGGGGCGGTCGAGTTCCGGATCGAACACGGCATTCCCAGCATCGAGATCTGCCGGTTCGCCGAGGAGCGACAGGCCGACCTCCTGGTGCTGGGCCGCAAGCCGCACTCGCAGGCGAACCGGATGCTGCTTGGCGACACCGCGGACTCCGTCGCCCGCCGCAGCATCGTACCGACGCTTCATGTCCCGGCGAATACCGCCCGCCTGCAGGCGATGCTCGTGGCGCTCGATGGCTCCGAGCGGAGCCTGGTGGTGTTCCGAGCTGCCACCGGGCTCGCCCGGGCGGCCGGCCTGGTGATCCGGGTGGTGACGGTCGAACCGGCGCGCGCCGATGAGCCGCTGGAACTCGCCGCTACGCTTCCGGGCGCTCGATCGACCCGCCTCCTCGAGCGGCTGCGGGGGACCATGCCTCCCGGCGAATCGCTGGCGCTGCCATTGCTCGACGCCCGGCGCGGCGATGTCGTCGAGCAGGTGCTCGCTGCGGTCGCACAGACCGAGCCGGATGTGCTGGTGCTGGGAACCCACCGCGGCGGAGCGCCGGGTGTCATGGAGGCGGGAAGCGTCACGCGGCGCCTGGCGCACACCGCGCCGTGCGCGTTGTTCATGGTCCCGTTGTAATCGGGGCGATCGCCCCGGCGGCACGGCGCTGCCCCCTATATCACCTGTGCCTGGTTCGCGGCCGTCTCGCGGCGCAGCGTGAATCCCACGCCGCGCACGGTGTGAAGCATGTTCTCGCCCGCCGCCCTGGTCAGCTTGCGCCGCAGGTTGCCGACGTGTACGTCGACGACATTGCTTTCCGGATCGAAGTGCATGTCCCACACCTTCTCCAGCAGCGTGGTCCGGCGAATCACCTGCTCCGGATGCAGCGGGAAGTACTCCAGCAGCTGGAATTCCTTCGGCGTGAATGGAGGCTCGGTGTCGCCCACGGTAGCCGTGTGCCGCAGCCGGTCGAGGGTGATCGGTCCGTACCTCAGCACGTCCATGTGTTCGGCGCCGCCGCGGCGGTGGAGGGCCCGGATCCGGGCCAGCAGTTCCTCGAATTTGAACGGCTTGGCGAGGTAATCATCGGCGCCGGCATCGAGGCCGCGGACTACATCCTCCGCCGCGTCGCGTGACGTCAGCATCAGGATCGGTGTGTTGCGCCCTTCGCGCCGCAGCTCGGCGGCGACCTGGAAGCCGTTCTTCTTCGGGAGCACGATGTCGAGCAGGATGACGTCGTATTCGTAGACGTGGGCCAGCATCGTTGCCTCGTCGCCATCGGGGGCGACGTCGACGACGT
>JBOHRZ010000205.1:0-5710 GCA_050732975.1 Gemmatimonadales bacterium | reverse complement strand
ACTCTTCCCCGAAGTAGATCTGCGGACGGGTGACCTTGAGCGAGGTCGTGGCCGTCGGGGGGAGATCCTTGAGGAACATTTCCGGCAGGCCTTCGGTGGTGACCTGATTGACGGGACTCGCCGTCAGTCCCATGCCGTGCGTGAAGGTGAGGTGCTCGTTGATGAAGGTCCGGGTCGGGAGCAAGGCCGTGTTCAGCTCGCGCGCCGCCAGAAGGACCTGGCGATAGGTGCCGTCGATCCAGTAGCGGTCGTCGTCGATCGAGAGAAACTCGTAGTAGGTGCGGATTTCCTGGAGCTGACTCAGGGTCTCCAGCAGAGGACCGCGGTCCCAGAGCCGCACGTTGGTAATCGTGGGACTGTTGGCGGCGATGTCGGCCTTGGTCAGCGTTCCGACGTCGGCCAGATCCCGGAGTTCGACGCTGTCGATGCCCCACGCATGGCGCGTCGCCGCGATGTGATACGCGAGGTAGGGCGTCTCACGGGTGAGTTCGGTCGGCGCCACGAACAGCCGCTGCATCAGCGCCGGGAACACGCCCCGCGCCACCACGGCGATCGCGACGTAGCCGCCGACCGCGAGCAGCGCCGATCGCGCCAGGGTGCCGCGGGCGCGGCCCACCAGCACCCATCCGGCGGCGACCAGCGCAGTTGCCGTCAGGAGTCGCAGCGCCGGAAGCGTGGCGTGGACGTCAGTATAGCTGGCGCCGACCAGCGGACCGGTGCTCGAATAGAGGAGGTTGGGAATGTCGACGAACCAGAGCCGCACCGCCGTGAGCACGAAGGCGATCGCGATGAGCAGTGCCAGATGCTTGCCGGCGTCGGGCTCGACCCGCAACGTGCGCGGCGGCGCGAACACAATGTCGCCGCGGATCCAGTAGATCGGCACCAGCAGCACCAGCAGGCCGAGCACCAGACCGGAGGCCAGCGCCAACGTGTCGGTGAGCAACGGCAGAATGAAGACGTAGAAGCCGATGTCGCGGGAGAATACCGGGTCGACGATGCCGAACGGCACCCGGTAGATCGCCAGGAGCACCTCCTCCGCCGCGGCTCCAGCGCCGAAGCCGATCAGCACTCCCACCACCACCGCACCCGGCAGGGTCAGCCGGCGAACCACCGAGGTGAGATCCAGCATCGCGGCGCCGGGGCCCCGTGGAATCGCGAAAGGAACCGGCGCGATACCGCGTTGGGCGTAACGGAGATTGCTGTAGAGGATGGCTGCCGACAGGCCACCGGCCAGCGCGAACAGCACCAGGCGGGTGACGAACTCCCGCACGTATACCACCTGAAAGCCGACTTCGCGGAACCACCACCAGTCGGTCAGCAGGCCGATGGCGCCGGGCAGGAAGATCAGCAGCACCACCACGGCGAGCAGTGCCAGCGCGATGACACGGCGTCGGTTCACGGGCGTCTCCGGATGTGGAGGACAGTCACAAAGTACCCGGCCCACTGGCCCCCGGCCATCGCCGGCGTAGTATTCGCGAATCGCGCCGGTCGGCGCGGGAGGGGGAGGCGGCAATGCCCTGTCTGCTGGTCTTCATCGCGCTGGCCGCGCCGCGGCTCGGCATCGCGCTGCTCTGGTTCTTCACCACATGGTTCAGCGGCGTCTTTGCGACCCCGCTCTGGCCGGTGCTGGGGTTCATTTTCCTGCCCACCACGCTGCTATGGTATTCAGCGGTACAGAACTGGTATGGCGGCGCGTGGAACGGCTTCGTGCCGGTCGCGGGACTGGTTGTGGCCGTGTTGATCGACCTTTCGCCGGCGCGGGGGCGCTGGCGCGGCCGTCGCCGCACCGACACCGTCTAGCCGGCCGGGCGCGGCGGTGCTGCAATGAGCGATCAACCGATCACCTCCGCTACGCAGCGGTTGCCAGCCCAGGAGGTGGCCCGCGAGGTGGCGCGACTTCACCTGCGCCGGGCCGTCAAGCGGGCTCGCGCACTGCGCGCCCGGCGCCACCCGGCCGACCTCCTCGATCCGGCGCTGTCGGAGTTGATCCACGACTTCAGGGTGGCGCTGCGCCGGCTGCGCAGCTGGTTGCGCGCCTGCCGCGTGGCGATGGCCGACACGGTGCCGGGCGGGCGCTGGCGCGACCTCCGCGCCGTATCGCGCCGGGCCGGCCGGGTCCGGGATTTCGAAGTCGAACTGGCCTGGCTGCGCGGGGTGATCCGCGACGATCCGGGGGCCGCCCCGGCCGCCCACTGGCTGGTCGACCGCGATCGCGACCGCCACGGCCGGGCGCTCCTCGGCCTGCTCGACCACCTCGGCGGTGAATGGCGACACCTTGCCAACGCCCTGGACGAAGAATTCCGCCATTACTACGTCGAGGTTTGTCTGGGCGAAACCGTAGCGCCGCCGGTGATGGGGACTGTCCTGGCCGCGGCACTGCGCAGTCACCGCGATGAATTCCTGACCACGATGACACCGCCGCCGAAGGTGTCCCAGGTTGCCGAGCTGCATCGTACCCGCATCGCGGCGAAGCATCTCCGCTATCTCCTCGAGGTTTTCGACGCCCGGACCCGCTCGCGGTCCGTGGCGCTCGCCGCGCTCCGCAAGCTTCAGGACGATGTCGGCGAATTGCACGACGCACAGACCCTCGACGCGACGCTGGCGGATCTCGAGCGGAGCAAGCGGCGCCCGGGCGCGCCGGATCGGGCCGCATTCGAGGCACTGCAACGGGCGGTTCGGCGCCGCATCCGCGCGGCATGGAGCGTTGCCCGGCCCACCATGGCCGAGGCGCGGCGGCCCGCGGTCACCGCCGAAATCGACGCGATGGCCCGTCGTTGCGAGCTGGCCGCCGCGATACGCGAGCCTGGCAAGAGATAGTCGCCCGACCGCGTTGTCGGATACCGTCCGGCCCGATGGTGCGATCGCGTTCCCGGACGTATCATCTTCGGCCGGCGTCGTCTGGTAGCCGGGAGGATCAGATGAAGATCGTACAGGTGTTCCCGCGCGACCCGGCGGCTGCGTCGCTCAAGTCGCAGCTCAAGGCAACCGAGCGCGCCCTCCGCGGTGGCACGACCACCTTCGTGCGCAAGCGTGAAGGCCGCTGGGTGCACAAGCGCTACCCGGGATCGATCCGGTGGAGCGAAACGCTCGGTGGCATCCTGGTTGCCGAGGTGAGCGGTCGCGGTCCGGATCACGACTGGCAGCTTCTGTCGGCGTTCATCGGCTATCTCGACCGCCACCTCGGCGACGCCATCGATTCCATCTCGGTGTTCTACCGCTAGTTCGCCTGGAACTGGAAGCCGACGGCGCTCTGCTGGTAGCTTGTGGTTGCCATGGATTTTCGCCTCACGCCCGAGCAGGAACAGATCCGCGATACCGTGCGCGACTTCGCGCGCGCCGCGATCAAGCCGCACATCATGGAATGGGACGAGGCGCAGCACTTTCCGCTCGATGTCTTCCGGGAGCTCGGCTCGCTGGGCCTGCTCGGCGTGATGCTTCCCGAGCGATACGGCGGCGCCGGGCTGACTTGCGTGGATTACGTCAATGTGATCGAAGAGCTGGCGGTCGTCGAATCAGGGATCGCGCTCGCGGTGGCGGCGCACAATTCGTTGTGCGCCGGGCATATCTACCTGGCCGGCAATGAGGAACAGCGCAATCGCTATCTGCCGGGGCTGGCATCCGGCGAGGCGATCGGCTGCTGGGGGCTCACCGAGCCGGGTTCGGGGAGCGACGCATCGGGGATGCGGACCACCGCGGTGCGGGAAGGCGATGGCTGGGTGCTCAACGGCACCAAGAATTTCATCACCAACGCCTCGCACGCCCACGTGGCGCTGGTGCTCGCCGTTACCGACCGGGCCGATCGCAAGCACGGCGTCACGGCATTCGCGGTCGAGATGGATCGCGAGGGCATCCGCGCGGGGAAGAAGGAGAACAAGCTCGGCATGCGGATCTCGGATACCGCCGAGCTGATCCTGGAGAATTGCCGCGTTTCCCACGACAACGTGATCGGTGAGGTCGGCGCCGGCTTCCGCGACGCGATGAAGGTTCTCGACGGCGGACGGATTTCGATTGCGGCGCTGAGCGTCGGCATCGCGCGAGGCGCGTTCGAGGCAGCACGCGACTACGCCCGAGAGCGCACTGCGTTCGGGCAACCCATTGCCGGCTTTCAGGCGATCCAGTTCATGCTCGCCGACATGGCCACGGAAATCGAGGCCGCGCGGATGTTGTGCTATCGCGCCGCGGCACTCAAGGATGCCGGTGAAGTGACCAGCACGTGGTCGTCGATGGCCAAGCTGTTCGCCTCGGAAGCGGCCGTGCGCGCCACCGATAAGGCGGTGCAGATCTTCGGCGGTTACGGGTTCATCAAGGAGTTTCCCGCGGAAAAGTTCTACCGCGACGTCAAGCTATGCACCATCGGCGAAGGCACCAGCGAAATCCAGCGGATGATCATTGCGCGCGGGGTGGTGCAAGGTTGAGCCTGGAGCCCGGCGCCCGGAGCTCGGAGCCCGGCGCCGATCCGGAGCAGCTTCTGAACCAGGAGGTCGCGATGCGGGTGTGGGCGATGCTGTTGGGATCTGCGGTGCTCGGTGCCATGCCGGACGCGCTGTGCGCTCAGGACGAGGCGCTGCCGACCGGCGACACGGCGTCGATTCGCGCCATTGTCGCGCGGCTTGATCTCGACCGCTACAAGGCGACGATCGAAGGACTCACCCGGTTCGGCGATCGCCGGCAGGGGACCGATCGCAACCGAGCAGCCGTCGAGTGGATCCAGGCGCAGCTCGAGAGCTACGGCTGCGCCGACATCGGCCGGATTACCTATGACTACACCGGACGCCAGTTGCGCAACGACTCGACCAACCAGGTCGATTCGATCGCCCGCGCCGCGCGCGGCGAGTCACCGCTCCCCGCTCGCGCGGGACGGGGCGGTCGCGCGGGTGGTGCGATCAACGGAGCTGGCGGTCGGGGCGGCGCCGGCGGCGGGGGCTTCCGCGGTCGCGGCGGCAATGCCGTCAAAGGCTACCGGGGACGCACCGGTGTGAACGTCGATTCCATGCTTCAGCCGGACACGACGATCCGGCGGATCGACGCGCAGTGGGACACGCCCGGCGAGCGGCAGGAAGTATACTGCACCAAGATCGGCACCACCCATCCGGACGAGATGTACATCGTCGGGGGTCATATGGACGGTCATGGCTGGGGCCAGGCGGCCAACGACGATGGATCGGGCGCCGCGCTGGTCATGGAGCTGGCGCGGGTGCTCAGTGCTCCCGACGTGCACACCGAACGCTCGATCCGCTTCGTACTCTGGAACAACGAGGAAACCGGTCTCAACGGCAGCCGGGCGTATGTGGCCCAGCGCGACTCGTTGCAGGGCAAGCAGGATCCTCCCGGATCAGGCCGGTATCCGGAACCCCGATGGCTGGGCATGATCCAGCACGACATGATGCTGTTCGACCACGGCATGCCGGGACCGGACGGGAAGGTCAGCCCGGATCAGCGGCGCGAAGCGGATGTGAACATCGAATTCGCGGGCACGTCGAAGGACGCCGCGGGAGCCCAGCGCCTGGCGTGGTTCTTCCGCGCCATGAACGATCGCTACGCCACCGATTATCCCGCCGCGGTCGGCGACCGGATGAGCAACACGGACTCGGATTCGTTCAAGGACCTGGTGGCTTCGATCTCGCTGCGAGAAAATGAGCGGCTGTCGCAGATCGGTACCGGTTGGGATCCCCAGTGGCACCAGCCGACCGACATCTACACGACCTACAGC
>JBOHRZ010000204.1:0-5753 GCA_050732975.1 Gemmatimonadales bacterium | reverse complement strand
GCCCTGACATCCGCTATGCAGCGCTCTTTGCGGGGCCGACCTTCTTCCGCGATCCGCGGACCCATTCGTCGTCCGAGGGATTCGTTCCGGGCAGGGCGCCGTGGATGCGCGCGGTCACCGACACCTCCGATCTGCGCGAGCTGGTGGCTCAGGCGAAGGGGACCGGTGCCACGGCGCTCAAACTCTACGCTGCCCTCGATTCGACAACGGTGGCAAGGGCGGTCGCCGAGGCGCACCGGCAGGGGCTGCTGGTCTGGGCGCACGCGGCGCTCCGCCCGGCGATGCCGCGCGACATGGCGGCCAGCGGTCTCGAGGCGATGTCGCATGGCAACCTCCTCGCCATGGCGATTCCTGCCGCGCAGCGCACCGCCCTGCAGAAGTCGCTTGCCGCCGGGAACACCGAGATCGAGTCGCCGCCGCTCGATTCGGTGCTACGGGTGATGGCCGCGCATCACATCGTCTTCGATCCGACACTCTTCGTGATGGATTCCGGCCCGCAACGCACCCTCGCCGCTGCAGTGACCCGGCGGGCCCACCAGCTCGGCGTCCTGATTTCGACCGGCACCGACAGCATCGGAGCGCCGGACTCGACCGCGCTACCTGACGTGCACCAGGAGATCGCACTGTTGGTGCACGACGCCGGGTTCACGCCGGCCGAGGCGCTGGTCGCCGCCACCGAGAACGGCGCCCGCACGCTCGGCATCTTCGATCATGTCGGGTCACTCGATGTCGGCAAGCGCGCCGACCTCGTGGTGCTCGCCGCCGATCCGCTCCGCGACATTCACAACACGATATCGGTGCGCCTGGTGATGAAGCGCGGCGTGATTTTCCGGCGGGAGTAGGCGCGTCTAGTGCTTGCGCGTGATCCGCAGTTGCCGGCCGTTGTTGCCCTCGTCCTTTTCCTTGACCTGGTTGGTGGCGTCGGCCGTGAGCGACAGCGTGAAGTAATCATTGACATTGGCGAGGCCGGGGAGTGTGGCGCACACCGGCGTGACATAGGCGTAGCTGCTGCTCGAGAGGTTGAAATCGGTCGTCACGTTGAACTCATGACCGATGCCATGATTGTCGAGATAGGATACCCGTAATTGACTCGGGCTCGCGGGCTCGGTCAGCCAGACGTCATACGAATCGTCGGGATGGGATCCCACCTGCGACACCTCCGCGCACATGGTGAACGGCTCGCCATCGGTGGGGCCCGAGGCCGTGATATCGTTCGCGTAGCGATCGGTCAACACCACCTTCCAGACGGCGAGGTCGGGCTTGCCTTCCGGCCACACGACCAGACCAGCACCGTGAAAGAGATGGCCGTTGTACGACACGTCCACCGGCAGCGTCGCGGCCGGAAATCCCGTTACCTGACGGCCCTCGATCGATGCCACGATGCTGCCGCTGTCAACACCCGCCGGAATCGTGATGGCGTCGCCCTGCGGAAAGGCGAGATCGGGTGAGCTGAAGAACACCTTGATCCCGCCAGAAGGCGCGGCAACGGGCAGCTTCGCGACAATCGACGCGACCGGGAGACAGGGTGAGTAACATCTCCCCCCAGCAGTCACTGGTACCGGGGAAACGGTCAGAACCGCGGTCGTACTGCGCGGCGCACCCGTCCGGCTGGTTCCATACGTCGCCTTGATGATGACCGGCGTGCTTTCTCCGGCACCCGCTCCTATGGCATCGAACTGCAGTACGGTGTGATCGGCCGCGAGGGAAGCCGTGGCGGGAACCCGTACGATACCGGGATTGCTGCTCGATATCGCTGCGACGATCGAGCTTCCCGACGCAGGCGGCCCGGTAAAGGATACGGTCACCCTGGCGGTATCGCCCCCGCCGATCGTGGTCGGGCTTACGGTGATCCCCAGGAGGGCTGCTGGCACGATGGTGGCCGTATCGCTGCGCGTCGCGGCGTTGAGGGATGCCGATACCCTCACCGCGGTGCGCGACGACACCGGCGCGGTGAGTAGCGCAAAGTGTGCTTCGCTGGTGCCGGCCTGAATGGCGACTGCCCTCGCGGGCGGCAATTGCACCAGCTGCGGCGAACTGGTCGAAAGCGTAATCCGCGGCATCGACTGCGGCTGATTACTCGCCGGCGGATCGATCACGACCGTGCCGTGCAGCTCCCTCCCGCCAGTGACGACCGGGTCGACCGAGAACGACACGATGTGCGGAATGATCATCGCGCCGACGACAGCCGGTGTCCGCGCCGTCACGGGGGCAGTCGTGGGGCCGCTGGCGACGGTGCAACAGGCGCGGCGGCCGTCGAGCGATACCTGGTGCGTCGTGAAGTTGGCGTACACCGCCTGACCGATCTTGAGTGACGAGACGGTCCGCGCATCGTTGACCTTGAACGTGAAGGCCGCGCCGGTGCTCTTTACCTTCGCCGATACCACACCCGTCCTGGTCGCGATGCCGGTGATCGAACAGCACGGCAACGACTGCGCCGCGAGCGGTGAATGTGCCGCGACGACAACTTCGACCGCGACGGCGGCCACAATCCTGATCATCCTGGTCATCAGCATCCTCGCCTGCGTTGCAGGGGGCGTCATTGCTGCACAAAAGTCGGTTGCTGCAGCGCCGTGTCGCTCGCGGCGTGCAGCGTGGCAAGTGCGGTCTTGATCTGGCTCAGCGCGTTCTGCGCGGAAGTCTTGTCGCCGGCAGTCCGGAACGTCTCCAGCGCTGCGCGGAGCGCCGTTGTCGCGTCGGGGAGCGCCGCCGCGGTCCGGAGCCCCTGGGTCAGCAGATTCAGGTTGCGATACTTCGAGGTGAACTCGGGAACGATGTTCGTGACCGCGGCAAAGATCAGCTGCAGCGAACTGACACGCTTGCCGCAGCAGTCGGAGACGAACGGCGCCATGCCGTTCGCGACGGTGCCGGAGGGCATCGGCGCTGCCGCCGGCGGCACGAATGCCGCGAGCCCCGAGTCGATCGCCGCGACCTGACCCTGCAGTTGCTGCACGTCGGTGCCGAGTGCCATCGGCAAGCCCGGCATCGCGGGCGCCGCCAGCGCCGCCGGCGCCACATCGGTTGCGGTGACCGACACGACGCGGTAGCGGAAGATCATGCCGTGATCTCCCACGGCGTACGCGCGATCGCTGCGGGGAATGGAAAACGCCGCCACGCCGGCCGGGAATGCGATCTCGCGCGAAGCCCAGTGGCGTCCGCCGTCGGTGGTGAAGGTCAGCTTGCGATAGCGGAGCGCCCAGCCCACCATGCCATCCGCAAAGAGCAGCGGGGCTTTCGTTTCGCACGCGGCGCCGATCAACCCGTTCCAGGTCTGTCCGCCGTCAGTGGTGCCGAAGATTCGGCCGTCCGCGGTGCAGACATAGCCGGTGTTCTCGTCGGTGAAGAAGACGTGGCCCTCACGTCCGTCGACATCCGGCATCGCCAGCGTAACGCTCCACGTCGCGCCGCCATCGCCGCTGCGCAGGACATAGAGCCCTTTCGCTTCGAACGAGTTGCCGATGGCGATCCCGGTGGTGGCGGTCGGAAACGCAAACGCGGCCGCCTCGCAGCGCACCCTCCGCGTCAGGCCCTGCACTGGTACCGTGGTGGTGCAGTCGAACACCTTCGACCAGGTCCGGCCGCCGTCGGTCGTCCGGCGGATCTCGTTGTTGTATGAGGCCACGCCCGTCGTCGGCGAGATGAAGCGATAATCGAGATAGTGCTGCGGTACCGTGCCGCTCGAGGTCCAGGTCGCGCCATCGGTGGTGCGCACCAGGGTGTAGTCGCCACCGTCGGTGATCTGCACCGCGAACCCGGTATGCTCGTCGATGAACTGCAGCCCGGTGAACGCCCGCTGGCTGCCCTCCGGGTCGCCGGCCGCCACGTCCCAGTGCCCGCCGCCGTCGGACGTGTGCAGCAGCACCCCGTGGCCGCCGGGTGCGCCGCCGGTCACCCACCCTTCGTCGGGGGTGACGAAGTAGACGCTGTTGAACGAGATGTCGGCCTGATAACTGACCGGCTCCCACACGCCCTTGGTGGAGTTCTGAGCGCGAAGCGTTGCGGCGGCACCGGCGATGAGCGCCAGCGCCGCGATGAATGACCGGACGGCGGGATGCGGCATGGAAGATCTCACGGGTCGGTACCGCGTAGTTGCCGGGGATCGAAGCGGGGCGTAAGATATGAGGCACGATCACCCCGGTATCCGATTCGATCACCTGGTCCTAACATGTTGCGACTGCGCACGTTCGGTGGATTGTCCGCGGAACCGGATACCCGGTCCGGGCGGAGCGCGCAGCGCAAGCGGCTGGCGCTCCTGGCGGTTCTCGCCGTGCAGCGCCATCGCCCGGTCAGTCGCGAGCGTTTGCTCGGACTCTTCTGGCCGGACCGCGCTGCAGCCGAGGGGCGACACGCCCTCGCGCAACTGGTGTACGCCGTTCGGCGTGACTACGCTGGCGACCTGCTGATCAGCGGCGCCGATGACCTGCGCACCAATCCGGACGAATTCCGTGCGGACGTCATCGATTTTCTCGACGCGGTCGCCGGTGACGATCTGGAAGCCGCGACGCGCTGCTGCACCGGCGTCTTCCTTGACGGCTTTTACCTGAACGGTGTCCCGGACTTCGAGCGCTGGGTAGATCAGACCCGGGCCGACCTTGCCCGGCGTCACGCCACCGTGCTCGACACGCTGGCGCACACAGCCGCGGCGACGGGACATGCCGACCAGGCACTCCGATGGTGGCGTCGGCGAAGCGAAGTTGCCACGCTGGATGGCGCCGCGATCGTCGAACTGATGCGGGCTGCGGTGCAGGCTGGCGATGCCGCAGCCGCACTTCGTTACGCCGCGGAGCATCAGAGCCGGCTGCATTCGGAACTCGACGCGCCACCCGATCCCCGCATCGCTGCGCTCGAAACCGAGATCCGTGCAGCCTTCGTCGCGCGCCCGACGCCGATCCTCCCGCCTCCCGCAGCATTCGATGCCGAGCCTCGCGCGCAACCGGTTGACGACACGTCGCGGGGCCACGGCGGCTCTCCGCCGGGCCGGCCGAGAGTCCGCCGACGCCGTTGGAGCATTGCGATCGGTGCGCTGTCGCTGCCGCTCCTGGCCGTAGCCGGATGGACGGCGTCGCGGGCCATGTCGCGGCCGCCCGGTCCGCCACGGCTGGTGGTACTCGGCGCGATCGACGGACCGGATTCGGCGCTTGATCTTGCCGTGAAGGAGGCTCTGCGGTCGGGCCTCGAAGCTGACCCCGGCATTCGTGTGCTGGGTGAGGCCCGGGTCAACGAGACGCTGCGCCTCATGGCGCGTCCCACCGATACCCGTATCGACGGTCCGGTTGCGCGCGAAATCGCGCTGCGGCGCGGCGCTGCGATAGCAGTGGTCGGCTCGGCGGTGCCGGTCGGCACCGGCCTCGAGATCGTGGTACGCGTGATCAATCCGGCAACCGGCCAGGGCCGACGGACTCTCGCCGATCACGCCGCGACCGCGGACGGTGCGCTGCCCGCGCTGATGCGGGTGCGGGAATCGATCCGCCACGAAGCCCTCGGCGTCGCAGCGACGGCACGGCTCGATCCGCTGCCGCCGGTGATGACGTCATCCCTCGTCGCGCTGCAGGATTACGCGCAGGCACGAATCGCGCTGACTCGATCCGACCCGGATCGGGCCTTTCGCCTGGCGGCAGCGGCGCTCGACGAGGACAGCCTCTTCCCGATGGCCAACTATATGGTGGGCGATCTCGACTGGTTCCGCGATCACCAGCGGTCGGCGGAGCTGCACCTCACTCGCGGATTGGCATTGCGCGATCGCCTGCCGTTGCGGG
>JBOHRZ010000203.1:0-5759 GCA_050732975.1 Gemmatimonadales bacterium | reverse complement strand
ACTCTCGATCGGGTGGCCGAGCTTGCGGATGAGCTTACGGGCGACTGCCGCCGTTTACCAGATGCCGGACGCTTCAAGGGTACCGGACGCTTCAAGGGTACAGGGGGGCGAACGGGACTCGGGATGGCAACCTGTTGATTCCAGCACGCCGGGAGACGCCATGCGAAAGACCTGTTGCACGGCGGGTCACGATCCCCAGGTACCGGACGCTCCTCCGTCTCCTCCTTCTCCTTCGTCTCTCTCCTCCGTCACTTCGGTCGCCTCAGTCGCCTCGCTCTCCCTGCTCTTCCCGCTCTCCCCGCTCTCCCTGCTTTCCTGCTAACGTTCTCCAGCCATGTCCGACCAGCCTTCCCGTCCCCCGGCCCCGCGCGACCAGCTCTTTCCGGCCCTGACCCCGGCGCAGGTCGACCGGATCGCCGCCCGCGGCCGCACCCGCAGGGTCATGCGCGGGGAAATCCTTTTCGAGGCCGGCAGCCAGGATTTCCCGTTCTTCGTGGTGGCCAGCGGCAAGGTCAGGATCGTTCGACCGTCACCGCAGGGGGACACCGAGGTGGTTGTCCACGAGCCCGGCCAGTTCACCGGTGAAGTCGCCATGCTCTCCGGCCGCCGGACGCTGGTCGAGGCCCGCGTCACCGAACCCGGCGAAGTCATCGAGCTCGATCGCGAGCAGTTCCTCGACCTGGTCCACACCGACAGCGAACTCGGCGCCATCATCATGCGGGCGTTCATTCTCCGCCGCATCGAACTGGTTCACCGCGGTCTCGGCGACGTAATCGTGATCGGTTCGGAACATGCGCAGGGCACCCTGCGCATCCGGGAATTCCTCACCCGCAATGGTCACCCGTTCCAGTCGATCGACCTCGAACACGACACCGGCGTGGAACAACTGCTGCACGACTTCAACGTCCGGCCGCAGGACGTTCCGGTGGTGATCTGCCGTTGCCAGCTCGTACTCCGCAATCCCGACAACGCCGAGATCGCCGAATGTCTCGGCTTCAACACGGCAATCGACGAAGCGCAGTTGCGCGATGTGGTGATCGTCGGCGCGGGGCCGGCCGGGCTCGCGGCGGCGGTGTACGGCGCCTCCGAAGGTCTCGACGTCCTGGTGATCGAGGCGAACGCCCCCGGCGGTCAGGCCGGGATGTCGTCCAACATCGAGAACTACCTCGGCTTCCCGACCGGGATCAGCGGCCAGAACCTCGCCGGGCGCGCGTACGACCAGGTGCAAAAGTTCGGCGCCCAGGTGCTCATCGCCAAGCGCGCCGTGAAGCTCGATTGCGAGCGGATCCCCTACGTGATCGAGATCGACGACGGCTCGCGCGTCCGGGCCAGGACCGTCATCGTTGCCAGCGGGGCCGAATACCGGCGGCTCCCCGTGACGAACATGTCACGCTTCGATGGTGCCGGCGTGTACTACGGTGCCACGCCGATGGAAGCGCAGCTCTGCAATGGGGGCGACGTGATCGTGGTCGGCGGCGGGAATTCGGCCGGGCAGGCCGCGGTGTTCCTCGCCGAGAAGGCGCGCCACGTCGACATGATGGTGCGCGGCCCGGGGCTCGCCGACACCATGTCGCGCTACCTCATCCAGCGGATCGAGGCGCACCCGGCGATCACGGTGCGCACCGGCTGTGAGATCACCGCCGTCGAGGGCGGCGATCATCTCGAGCGGGTCGAATGGCGCGAAGGCAAAAAAACCGGCGCCGCGGATGTTCGCCACGTCTTCGTGATGACCGGCGCCGTGCCGAGCACGGCATGGCTGGATGGCTGCGTGGCGCTCGACGGGAAAGGTTTCGTCAAGACCGGGCCGGCGCTCTCGCCGGAAGAGATCGCCGGCTCCCGCTGGCCCCACCATCGCGCCCCGCACCTGCTCGAAACCTCACTGCCAGGCGTGTTTGCCGTGGGCGATGTCCGCGCCACCAATGTCAAGCGCGTGGCCTCCGCCGTAGGCGAAGGGTCGATTGCGATTGCCTTTGTTCATGAGGTGTTGAGAGGATAGCTGAAGAGGAGAGCGGAGAGAGCGGAGAGAGCGGGGAGAGCAAGGAGGATCCTCAACGCTGTCATGTTGAGCGACGCAGCCGCACAGTGGCTGTGGAGTTGAAGGATCTGTTTTTCCTGCTCTCCTCGCTCTCCTTGCTCTCCTAGTATTCCGCAAACGCGTCATCCGGATAGCAATACATCCAGCGCTCCCCCGGTTCGGACGACGCGATCACGGGATGCTGCGTGGCGTGCGCGTGTTTCGTCGCGTGGCGCATCGGCGACGAGTCGCAGCACAGCGTCGTGCCGCACTCCTGGCAGGTGCGCAGGTGGACCCACTGACTGCCGATCTTCACGCACTCGGCGCATTCGCGGCGCACCGCCTGCCGGACATCCTTGATCGCCGTCAGATGGGCGCAGGTCGCGTCGCTCATTTCGCTTGCTGGTGCGCTTCGACGAACCAGAGCCATTTGTCGACGCCGCGGGAGACCTCGGTGAGCAGGTCGGCGGTGTCGGCATCCTCGAGGTCGTTCATCTCGGCGATCCCGATCCGCACATTGCGGCCGAACATGGCCAGGGCATCGGACAGCGCGGCCACGTGCTGCTGCCCGGTGGAAAGGCGGAGCGGATAGTCAATCAGCGTCGAGCGGTCGGCGACCACGCCGATGGTTCCTTCGGCTACGCCGCCGAGCTGCACGATCCGTTCGGCGATCAGGTCGATGTATTCCTCGACATCCTCATTCACGTCGTCGAACAGCTTGTGCAGTGCAATGAAGGTGGGCCCCTTCACGTTCCAGTGCGCCTGCTTGCACTGGGTCTGCAGGTCGATGCTGTCGGCAAGGCGCTGATTGAGGAGGGTGATCACCTCGATCCGCGCGTCCTTCGGGATGTCGTTCTTGGTCGCGTAGAGCCTGGGCGCGTCGTGGACCCGATTGGTATCGGCGGACAGACGCAGGGCGGGTTTGGCGGTGGTCCCGGCGTTGGCGGATGGCTTGCGGGGCATGGCGGTCTCCGGTCGGATGGCTGATCGGAATCTAGCTATCCCTCCCTTCTTCCCTCCTTCTCGCTTCTCACTTCTCGCTTGCTCCGTGCCGCTCGGTCCGCCCGCCTCGTCCAACCGGGGGAGGTACGTTTGCAATGGCTGTTGCATGTTGGACGTCTTCTCTACGACGGGTTTCCCGTCCCGACTCTGATCTCTTCCGCAAGGTGGCGCAATCGCGATGATAGCCGACCTGCCGGCATCGCGTGCCGGCCGATATCTCGCCGCGGTACTGCTCGTCGTCACCGCGGCGCGCGCCTCGCCGCAGGGTCCCATCATCCGCCTCACTGCTCCGGACAGCGCCACGGTGGCTGCCGGTCCGCAGTTTCATGCGGCGGGGCTCGAGCGTTGGCTCCTCGGCGGGACCTATCGCGATCTCTGGATCATGCCGATCCGGTTGCCGGTCCTGGCGCTGCATGCGCCCGGCGGCGGTTTCGTAACCGACAGCAACGGTAATCCGTCCGGGTCGCTGCGCCTCGGAGCAACCGACGGTTCCAGCTGTCTCGTCCACCTGATCGACTGGAGCAGCGACACCGTGCCCGACCTGGTGAAGGGCACTCCGGTCCAGCGGATGATGTCGGGTGGTGCCACCAACCGGCATCCTGCCGGCCCGATCGTGGCACGACACCGCCGGCGCATCGGCACCTGGTATGAGCTGGGTGCCAGCTGGTTTCCTGCCGTGTGGGACGCGGCGCACGCCTTCGGCGACGTCGACGGCAGGGTGGCCTGGAGCGCGGTGCTGCCCAGTTGGCTTCATCCCACGCTCACCCTGCGGGCCGGCGGCAAGAAGCTCGTCGGCACCTTTCCGTTCGAGGAGGCGGCGTTCATCGCAGGATCGTCGGATCGGCACCGCTACGACCCGCAGCGTTACGCCGGCGACGCCTCGTTGACGGGCGCAGCCGACCTGCGGGTCCCGTTGCTGCGGGCGAGCCTGTTCGGCCCCCTCACGTTCGGGCTGCTGGGGACGGTCGATTACGGACGGGTATACGTCGGGGGAGAATCACCCGGCGGCTGGCACCGGGGATTCAGCGCCGGATTCTCGGTCGGGTTCCGGGGCCTCACCGCCGACTTCAGGGTGTGGCGGAGCGGGGAAGTGGTCCGAGGCAACATCCTCACCGACCGCGCGGGCGTGAGCGTGGGGATCCCGGAATAAGCGGAGTGCCGATGCCCGCATTCCGGCGCTTTGGCCTTCTCTCCTTCTCTCCTTCTCACTTGCTGCGTTTCCCGCGGCACCGCCGGATGCCGGACCGATTCTCCGGTCGCATTTCACCGTTCGCCGGGTGTGTCGGCCCGGGCGGACAGTCGTCACCTTCTGCGCTGGATGGACCTGGCACGGAGGAACCAATGCGCGTACTCAAGGCGATTCTGACTTCCATCGGCATGCTGTCCGCCACCGCGGCGACGGCCATGGCGGCGCCGATGATGGTGCTGCAGAATCCGCAGGCACCCACGCAGGTTGAAGTGCACACGACGGAAACGCATGTAGTGTGGTATCTCGAGCCGATGTGGCTCGCCATCGGCGCCATCGCGGTAGTGTTGATTATCGTGCTGATCGTGATGGCCGCGCGCGGCCGCGAAGGTGGAGGGACCAGTACGACGGTCATCAAGTAGTGGACCGCTGCCGCTCGTGACGCCGCCTTGATGCGGCGGGGCGTCGCTCCTCTCGTCCTTTTCGGGGAGCGCGCTCATGTGGCGCGTGGCGATCTGGTGCTCGGCGGCCGCCCAGCGCAACGCACCTCTTCGCACTTCTCACTTCTCACTTCTCACTTCTCACGTTACTCTCCGCCATGCCCGCCAAACTCAAGCACCCGCCTGATTTGACGCCGCGGCAGCGCATGGTGGCGCGGCAGGTGGCGCCCGACTTCCTCGACCCGGCGCTGGAGTGGCGTCGGGTCTTCGCCGAAATGTGGGGCACCTTTCTTCTGGCGCTGGTCGCCTGCGGTGGCGGCGTGGTGGCGGCGGTGAGCGGCGGCAAGGTGACGCCGGCGATGATGGCCGTAGCGCCGGGGGTCATGGTGATGGTGGCCATCTACTTCATGGGCGCGGTGAGCGGCGCGCACCTCAATCCGGCAGTAACGCTGGCCTTCGCGCTGCGGCGGAACTTCCCGTGGCGCCGGGTGCCGGGTTACATCGTCGGCCAACTGCTCGGCGCCGTGCTCGCGGCGGCGTTCCTGCGCACGCTGTTCGCAACCGCGGGCGCACTCGGTGCCACGCGGCCGGGGCAGGGGATCGCCACCGGTACGGCGTTGGCAATCGAGATCGTCCTCACGGCCGGACTGGTGAACACGATACTCGGCACCGCCTCGGGCGCGCGGAACATCGGCGCGAACGGCGCCATCGCGGTCGGTGGTTACATCGCGCTGGCGGGGTTGTGGGCCGGGCCGGTGAGTGGTGCGTCGATGAACCCGGCACGGTCATTTGCGCCCGACCTGCTGCGCGGCGATCTCGGCACGACGTGGATCTACGTTGCGGGACCGTTGGCCGGCGCGTTGATCGGCGTGGCTTTCGAGTGGATCCTCATCGGGAAGCCGACCGCGGCGGGCGGCGTCGCGGCGCAGGGCACCCTCGGAAGTGAGAAGTGAGAAGTCATCGGAGCAGCCATTCCAGCGGATGCCGCCAATCGGCGCGATGCCGGCCCCGCCAACTTCTCACTTCTCACGTCTCACGTCTCCCGGGTCTTCCTCCGATTAGTTTTGCGTCGTTGCGGGGCCTGTAGCTCAGGTGGTTAGAGCGCACGCCTGATAAG
>JBOHRZ010000202.1:0-5763 GCA_050732975.1 Gemmatimonadales bacterium | reverse complement strand
GAGCAGTACTCGGCGGGGCCGCCCGAAATCGGCGATTTCGTCGAGAGCAGCGCGGACAGTGCGACCCGTGAAGAGCACATCGTCGACGATGACCACGGTGGCGCCGTTGAGATCCTGCGGCAGCTTCGTCTCGTGCACCTCGGGGCGCGGTCCGATGGCCTGGAGATCGTCGCGATAGAGGGTGATGTCGAGGGTACCGCGCAGCGGTGGCCGCTTCAGTTCTGGCTCGATCAGCCGGGTGAGGCGATCGGCGAGTTGGACGCCGCGACGCTGGATCCCGATCACGACGAGCGGATCTCCGTCGCGCGTCAGCGGCACCAGGTCCGCCGCCATGCGCGCAAGAATACGCCCCATGGCTGGGGCGTCGAGCAGGCGGGTCGATGTAGGCATCGAAGCAGGAAGGTAGTCGCACGAGGCGCCGACACACAGGGTCGGGTGCTGACGAGTACCTTCAGGGACCATGCGACGTTTCGCCCGCTCCCTCCTTACCAGCCTCGGGATGCCCGCCGCCGCCGCCTGCGGTCAGGCGCCAGCACCCCGCGTCGAAGTCGCCGCAGAGTGGAGCAGCAATCCCGCCTGGTCGCTCCGGGAAGCGACCGGATCCTTCGTCAATCGCGTCGATACCATCCCCGCCGGGAGCGGGTTGGGCCTGCGCCTAGGACTGCGCGTGCTGCCGGCGATCGAAGCGTTCATCGATGGATATGTCGTCCTCCGGTCGGACGACAATTCGGATCTGTCGGGTTATTCCGCCTGGCGAGCCGGTGCCGAGGCGCGCTGGCCCGCGACCCGGCGCTGGACGCCATTTCTGAGGGCGGCGATCGGTCGCCTGGGCGAAACCGGTGGGGTCAGCTTTACCCAGGGGGCGTTCGGCGGCGGGATCGAGTTCCATGCCAGCCGAGCCCTGGCGCTGCGCTCGGCGGGCGAACGAACCTTCTCCATCGGCACCCCGGCCATCAACCAGCCATTAGCTCCCGGCACACGGGCTTCGGTCGACGCCGACAAGACGCGTTGGATCCTGGGGGCCTCGCTGGGATTCGGCCGCTAGTATAATTGATACTAGTATCTCGGCCGGCCACCTCCCGGAACCTGCAGCCCCGACAGCTCCCCGGCCCGCTCCGCGGTCGTCCACGCGAACATCCCCAGCTCCACCAGCCCCGCATTGCGGAATACCCGCCGGTAGGCTGCGGTGTCCCGCCGCTGGAATCCCGCCTTGTCGCCCTCGATCTCGTCGTTCGCGGTGAACGTGGGTAGATACGCCACGCCGCCCAGGCGCTCGCGCACCTGGCGCATCCCGAGATGCAAAACTTCGTCCGGCAGATAATGGAGCACGTCAGCGACGACGATCAGGTCGAACGGTCCGACGAGGTCGAGCTGGTCGAGCATGTCGATCGAGCCGAGTCGGAGGTGCCGGCGGCTCGCCCAGTGTCGCACAGCCCAGCGGCTCGAATCGACTCCGGTGTACGCCACTCCGGCTCGCAGCCGGCGGAGGGTCGGATACCAGCGCCCTTCCCCCGCGCCGATGTCGAGCACGGTGCGCAACGGCCGGCCGACTACCGCCTCGGGGACGGCGACCGCGACTGCTACATCGCGACGCAGATCCGCCGGGCGCGCGATCCGGCGCCGGCGGTACCAGCGGTCAAAATAGGCGCGATCGTACTTCTTGATCGGCGCCTCAGCGGCGGTGCGCCACGGCGACCAGCGTCAAAAGCGATGCCGGTTTCGCCGCCCGTGGTTGCACCAGGCCGATCGGATCGTTGAGGCCGGGATCCCCGCCCGGTTCCTGCTCGACGCCGGAGGCATCGGCATCGCCTTCGCCACTGGCGCGTTCGACCCGCAGCAGCGTCTTCTCGACGTGGTCGCCGACCTTCACCGTGACGAGGTAGTCACCCGGTCCCGCGACCGCGCCCCGGCCACCGAAGCCGAAGCCACCGCGCCGCGGACCACCGGGCGGCTCGATCAACCGGGTGACAGTCTCCATCAATGTCGAGTCAGCACCTGCTGCGGCGAAACCACCCCGACCGCGCCCGCCCCCTCCCCCTCGGCCGCCGGCGCCGAAGTTCTCACCGGGCCGTTCGACCCAGACCTCGGGATTCGCGCCGCGACCCCGGCCTCCGAACCCGAAATTGCCGCGACCACCTCCCTGCCGCTGCTCGTCGATCAAATGATGGACTCGCGCCAACGCGGCGGAATCAGTGCCGGCCTTGTGCAGCGAATCGAAGACGAAATCGGTCCGCTTGGCGAGGTTGATGCTGTCGCGCCGCTGCGCCGGGCTCAGCGCCCGGTCGGGCGGCGGAGGATTCTTCTGGAATCCGGTCCAGGTCACCGTCTGAATTCCGTCTTTCGCCGGCCCGGTGAGGGTGCGCACTGTGTCGCCCGCGGCGTCCTGGATCAGGATCGAGGCAGTGCCGCCGCCGTTCGATCCACGGACCCGGTATTCGATCTTCGCGCCGTACGGCTCGCTGGTCCCGCGGAAGGTGATCCCCTGCCCCACCGACTGTCCATCGAACAACGGCTGGCCGAACTGGTAGGCGGTGGTCGGCTTGAAGAGCGTCACCGCGGCCGTCACGTTGCTGTCGGTGATCTGCGACAGCGGGTTGATGTCCACGATCCAGATCGAGCGGCCATGCGTCGCCGCGATCAGCTCGCGGTCGCGCGGCTGGATCTTAAGGTCGAAGACCGGCACGTTGGGCATCCCGGTCATGAAGTGCTGCCACGTCGTGCCGCGATCCAACGAGACGTAGCAACCCATGTCAGTGCCGGCAAACAGAACGTCGGGGTTGGCGGGATCTTCCCGGATCACGTGGACGTAATCGGGTCCACCGGTCGGCAGGTTGTTCACGATCGAGCGGAACGTCTTGCCGTAATCATGCGTGACGTACAGATACGGCGCGTAATCGCCGGTACGATGATTGTCGAACGACACATAGAACGTGTTGGTGTCGGCGTATGATGGCTCGATCCGCGAGACATAGGTGCCGGCCGGCACGCCCGGGAAGCGCCCGGTAAGCTCCTCCCAGGCACCGCCGTCGTTGCGCGTCAGCCAGACGCGACAATCATCGGTCCCGGCGTAGAGCAGCCCGGGACGCCGGTACGATTCCGCCAGCGATACGACGGTGGCATAGGTCTCGGCGCCGGTGGCATCGTTGGTGATCCCGCCGGTGGTGCGCATGCTGACACGGACCTTGATCGTGTCGTTGTACGACAGGTCCGGCGAGATCGGGTACAGGCTGTCGCCGCGATCGACTGACTTGAGCACCCGGTTGCCGCCCACGTAGAGCACGCGCGGATTGTGCGGCGAAAGGAAGTACGGGGTTTCCCAGTTATACCGCAGCGCGAAATTCGTGGAATCCTCCGCGATCGTCGCCCGAATCTCGGCGATCCGCTTCTTCGCGGCGGATGTCGTCGCGTGGGCCGAGTCGTCCTCGATCACCGCGATGCTGTCTTCCCACGCCGCATTCCGGGCGCGAGCGCTGGGCTTCTGCAGCCCGCTGCTCTCGCCGGTCGCCACGTTCACGCGCTCGATCCCCCCGCCCTGCGACTCGCCGTAGACGATGTTCGGATCGGTGGGGTCCTGCGCCGTGTAGAACCCGTCGCCGCCGGTGATCGTGTACCACATCGAGTTGGTGATCGCCCCGTTGCGCCGCCGGCTCGGCCCGCACCAGGCTCCGTTGTCCTGGAGGCCGCCGCAGACGTTGTACGGAATGGCGTAGTCGTACGACACGTCGTACACCTGGCTGATCGGCAGCGAATTGAGCACCAGCCAGTTGCCGCCGCGATCGAACGATTCACTCACGCCGCCGTCGTCGCCCACTACGATCCGGTTGGGGTCGTTGGGGTCGATCCACATCGCATGATGGTCGACGTGTACCCCGATCGTCGTGGTGCCGATCGTCTTGCCGCCGTCATTGGAGACGTCAATCGGCGTCGACGACCAGTAGACGCGGTTGGGATCCTTCGGATCGACCCGCACCTGCGAGTAGTAGAACGGCCTGGTGTCATTGCCGTTCATCTTGCTCCACGTGGAACCGCCGTCTTCCGAACGGTACAGCCCGGACTGCAACTGCTGCGGCCGCCCGACGCCCGGCTTCCCCTTCGGATTGGGATTGGAATCCGCCTCGACCAGCGCATAGACGATCTGCGGGTTGCTCGGCGCAATCGCCAGCCCGATGCGGCCTTTCATCGTCGAGGGAAATCCGCTCCCCTTCACCTCGGTCCACGTGTCGCCGCCGTTGGTGGTCTTCCAGAGCGCGCTGCCGGGGCCGCCGCTATTGAGGAAATACGGTCCGCGGAGCCGCTCCCAGCTCGATGCGAAGAGAATGTCCGGATTGGACGGGTCGATTGCGACGTCGACGAAGCCGGCCTTGTTGCTCACGAACTTGGAGAGCTTCCACGTCTGACCGCCGTCGGTGGTCTTGTAGAGCCCCCGCTCCGGGTTGCTGTTCCACGGGGCGCCGAGTGCCGCGACCCAGACGATGTTGGGATTGGTCGGGTGGACCACGATCCGGCCGATGGCCTGCGTCTTCTCCAGGCCCATCAGTTTCCAGGTGATTCCGCCGTCGGTCGACTTGAAGATTCCGCCGCCTGGCAGGATGGTGTTGCGGGAATTCGGTTCGCCTGACCCGGCCCAGACCTGCATCGTATCGCTCGGCGCGATGGCCAGCATCCCCATCGACACCACCGGCTCATGCTCGAAGACCGACCGGAAGGTTACCCCGCCGTTGGTCGTCTTCCAGATGCCGCCACCGGCTGCCGCGACGAAGAACGTCCGCGACGGCGACGGGATTCCGGCGATATCGCTGACCCGGCCCATGGTGTTCGCCGGGCCGATGTTGCGCCAGCGAAGCCCGGCGATCGAAGCCGAGTCGAGTGGGGTCCGGAGTTGTGCGGTGAGCGGTGCGGTAAGGCCGACGAGCAACACGATGACGACGCTGCGGACGCGTGACATGAACCCTTGCCTGAGAGTGAGGACGGCGGGCCAACACCCGCCACGGTGAAGATAACGCGGCTTTCCGAGTCCGGAACCGCGCGCGGGGTGCCGCGGATATCTTCCCGGAGGGCTGTCTCGAACCGAAACGGCGCGGCCGGTGTTTCACGCCAGTACGTTTCGTGGATTCGCCGTCCGACTCGCGGCAAGGAGGAAGTTCCCGATGCGCCACCCCGTCCGATCATTCGCCGTCGCCATCGCCCTGCCCCTGATGGCGCTGATTCCTGCCGCCCGGCTGGTGGGGCAGATGCAGCAGAACGCCAATCCAACGAAGACGTATGTCAAGCCGAGCGATGCGGCGCTGCGGAAGATCCTGACGCCGGAGCAGTACGCCGTCACGCAGCAGGCGGCAACCGAGACGCCGTTCCAGAACCAGTTCTGGGACAATCACGCCGCCGGGATCTACGTCGATATCGTCTCGGGCGAGCCGCTGTTCAGCTCGACCGACAAGTTCGATTCGCACACCGGTTGGCCCTCGTTCACGCGGCCGCTGGAGCCGGCCGACATCAGGAGCCAGGATGACCGGAGTCTCGGGATGGACCGCACCGAAGTCCGGTCGTCCCACGCGAACTCGCACCTGGGGCATGTCTTCGACGACGGGCCGGCGCCGACGGGTTTGCGTTACTGCATCAATTCGGCGGCGCTGCGGTTCATACCGGTCAATCGTCTCGCAAGCGAAGGCTACGGGAAGTATCTGCCGCTCTTCCAGCGGCTGCCGAAGGCGCCCTGACCTGGCGCTGGCATTGATCGCGCGACGGAACACGGCAACGGACAGGGAG
>JBOHRZ010000201.1:0-5800 GCA_050732975.1 Gemmatimonadales bacterium | reverse complement strand
ACGCCGTCCACATGCGCCGCACCGGTACCGGGTGTCCGGTGATCCGCAGCGAGAGGAAGTCGTACCCGACCAGGGCGGCATAACCGAGCGTCGTGATCGCCGCACTCACGCCGACCAGCGCCAGCGTAATGGAGCGGATCGCCTCGATGATATCCTGCAGGTGATACTGCGTGAGGATATGCTGCAGCACGCCGAGCGCAACGAGAAACATTGCCGCGTCAATGGCAATCGGAATCCAGTGGGAAGCCCGTCGCCGGCGCGTTGTGATCATCACCCCCTGGTTGGTGACCAGCGCAACCTGAATCGAGACGACTTGGCGCCTCCGGCAGTCACGTCTCGGCGAGCATCGCGCGGCGGCATCCTGCGATTGAGAATGGATGGGAAAGTCGGTCTGCCGGACCTCACGCAATGCCGGAGCCTGTATCCGTAATCAACTGCAGCTAGCCGGCTTGCGCCGGTTGATAATGAGCTAGAGCTGTTTCGAGGTCGCTTCGGCCGCCGCCCGGCGTTCCGCCACGACACTGCGGAAGATCTCGCGGATGATCGGCAGGACCGAGACCACGACGATCCCCAGGATCACCAGCGAGAAGTTCGCGCGTACCTTCGGCAGATTGCCGAAGAGGTACCCGGCCAAGGTGAAGAGCCCCACCCAGAGGACGCCGCCCGCCACGTCGTAGGCGAGAAAGCGCCGGTACCGCATCTCGCCTACCCCGGCGACAAACGGCGTGAAGGTGCGGACGATGGGAATGAACCGCGCCAGAATGATGGTCCGCGGCCCGTGCCGGTCGAAGAATGTCCGAGTGCGTTCCAGGTGCTTCATGTTCAGGTGCCGGACCTTGCCCGTGAAGGCGCGGGGGCCGATGTGCCGGCCGATCCAGTAGTTGAGGTTGTCGCCCATGATGGCGGCTGCGGCCAGCAGCCCGAAGAGGGCCCACGGATTGAGGGAGCCCAGCGCGCCGAAACTCCCGCCGGCAAACAGGAGTGAATCGCCGGGCAGGAATGGCAGCACCACGAGGCCAGTCTCGCAGAAGATGATCAGGAAGAGAATGCCGTAGGTCCAGCCGCCATAGGTGTGGATGATCCCGGCCAGGTGGTGGTCGAGATGCAGGATGAAGTCGATGTATCCATGGATGGCGTTCATTCGCTGCGCCCGGCGAAGCCGTACTGACCGAGCAGCGGCACGAACTGGACATCGCTCACCGTCATGGCGTCGAATCCTTCGTCGTCGATGTGGCGGGTGACCAGCGTCAGGACCTGTCCCTCTTCGGCCCCCACGGGGATGACCATCCGTCCCCCCGGGGCGAGTTGCGCCACGAGCGGAGCGGGGACGGACGGACTGGCCGCCGCTACGACAATGGCGTGGTACGGCGCGTTCGAACGCCAGCCGAGCGAGCCGTCGCCGTGGATCACGCTGACATTGGCCAGGTCGAGCGAGCGCAGGGCTTCGTGCGCGCGGCGAGCCAGGGCCACGATGCGTTCGATGGAGAAGACGGTTTCGGCCAGCATCGCCAGGAGCGCGGTCTGGTACCCGGAACCGGTCCCTACCTCGAGCACCCGTTCGCGCCCCGTCAGTCGCAGCAGTTCACAGGCACGCGCCTGCACATACGGTTGTGAAATCGTCTGGCCGTTGCCGATCGGCAGCGCCTCGTCGTCGTAGGCGCGGCCGCGCAGCGACTCGGGCACGAACCGATGTCGTGGCACAGTCCCCACGGCGCGGAGTACCGCGATGTCGTGGACGCCCTTCGCCTGCAGAGTTTCGACCAGATTCGACCGGTAGCCGGCGAAGCCGTCGGTCACCAGGTGCCCGCGAGGTTCCAGCGCTCGACCGTCTCGAGCAGCTGATGATTGGTCAGATCGAGCAGCAGTGGCGTGACGGCGACGTACCCCGCGTCGACGGCCGCCTGATCGGTGTCGGCGTCGCCGGTCCAGGTGATCTTGCCTCCGCCGACCCAGAGCACTTCGCGTCCCCAGGGATCCTTCTGGCGGGCCACCGACTCCGAGAAGAACCGCGACCCCAGGCGCACCACCCGCAACCCGCGCACCTTGGCCGCCGGAACCGGCGGAAGGTTGATATTGATCAGCGTGTTGCGCGGAAAGTCGCGCAGCGCACAGAGCCGCCGGACGATGGCGGCGACGAGGTCAGCGTAGCCCGGCAGCAGCTCGCCGGGACGGCCGGCGAACGACACCGCCACGCCGGGAATGCCGAGCACCACGGCCTCCATGGCAGCGGACACGGTCCCGGAATAGAGCACATCCTCGCCCAGATTCGGGCCATGATTGATGCCGCTGAAGACGATGTCGGGCCGCTCCGGCATGAGGGCTTCGAGCGCGAGGAGGACGCAATCGGTGGGGGTGCCGTCGACCTGCCAGGTGCGCTCGGCACGTTGCACGGGTCGCAGCGGGCGCGTCAGCGTCAAGGCGTGCGACTGGCCGCTCTGTTCGCGATCCGGGGCGACGACGGTCACCGTTCCGACCTGGCGGCAGGCGTCGGCCAGCAACTGCAGACCGGGTGACAGGATTCCGTCATCGTTGGCAACGAGGATCTGCATGGCGGGAAGATAGCCGCCCATTTCCCCGGCAATCCGGTGGGGTTCCTCCAGAGGCGGATCGGGGCGCGGTCGCGACATTCTAGATTTCGGCCATGGCCAAACCTCTGGAGGGATCTCATCGCTCGATCGCCGCGCGGCATCGAGTGGTGCTGCGATGAACGCGTGGTATCGCGCCGGCGCGTTCGCGCTGGGCGCGCTGGTCTTCGCCATCCTGATCATCCACAGCGGCCCCGTGCAGCTCTGGCACGCGGTGCGGGGATCGCTCTGGGTGGTGGGGCCGATCGTCGCGCTGTGGGCAGTCGTCTATGCCGCCAACGCCCGCGCCTGGCAATTGCTGATGCCCGATCGGAGTCCGGAGCTCACGTTCTGGCGCGCCTACCGCATCACCGTGTCCTCGTTCGCCATCAACTATGCGACGCCGGTCTTTTCCATGGGGGGCGAGCCCGTCAAGGTCGCCGCGGCCACGCCGCTGGTCGGCCGGCATCGCGCGGTCGGCTCCGTGGTGGGATTCCGCTTCCTGCATTCGATCTCGCACATCATCGTCTTCCTCATCGCGGTGATTCCGGCTGCGATATTCTTTCCGCACACGCCGGCGGTTCTCGCGTCGCTGGCGCTGGCTGCGACGGTGCTGATCCTGATCGGCTGGTTTCTGCTGTCGCGACACCGCGACGGCATTTTCGAGCAGGGCGTGGCCCTGCTGGGACGCCTTGGCCCCCTGCGAAAGTTGGCGGCGCGCCTGGAGTCGCATCGGACGACGCTGCAGGCGCTCGACCATGAACTGACCGCTATCCACAGCGCGCCCGGCCACTTCCGGTGGGCACTGATTACCGAGCTGTCGGGGCGGGTGCTCTGCACCATGGAATACGCCTTCATCCTGTACGGGTTCGGCTTCGGCGTCGACCCGCTCAGGGCGTTCGTGATTGCCAACGTATCGTCGATGTTCACCAACCTGCTGTTCTTCCTGCCGTTCGAGATGGGTGCCAAGGAGGGGGGCGCCTATGCGACATTTGCCTGGATGGGACTCGACCCGGCGCTGGGGACGTCGGCGGCGCTGCTCAGCCGCGCGCGGGAGCTGGTCTGGATGGCGATCGGGATCACGCTGCTGCTCTGGGCCGAAAAGCGCAGCCCGCGTCGGCGTCGGAAGTCCCGGAGTCAGCCAAGGTCCAGCTGAGCCTGGACGCGGTCGGTGCCCGGATCCGGGGCAGGCCGCGGCGGCTCCGCTGGTGGTGGCTCGAGATCGGCCGCTGGCGGGGCCGGCACCCCGGCCGCTATACCTCCATTCAACACAGTGAGCACGTCGTCCAGCGCGCAGCGCACCTCGCGCACCGTTTCGTACCGCAGCGCGGATCGGGCGGCGTGCTTCAGCTCGCCGGTCCGGCGATACTGGTCAAGCCGTTGCCTGGCGCCTTCGATGGTGAACTTCTCGGTGTAGAGGAGATGCTTGACCAGCATGATCAGTTCCACCTCGCGGGCCTTGTACACCCGGTTGCCGGAGCGGTTCTTGGCCGGATTGAGCAGCCGGAACTGGCTTTCCCAGTATCGTAATACGTGGGGCTTGAGGTCGGTCAGAGCGCAGACTTCGCCGATCGAGAAGAATTGCTGCACGGGGTGCTGAAGAGTGTTTACCATCGCTCCGCCTTGAGGGTCCGTTCCATGAGAAGCTGGATGGATTCACGCGGCGATGCCTGCTCGAACAGGATCGCCGCCACCTGGTGCGCGATCGGCATCTCGACGCCATGGCGACGGGCGAGGCGCGATGCCGCCAGCGCCGCGTTGGCGCCTTCGACGACCGTGCGGTGAGTGGCCTGGTATTCGGCCAGGGTGGCGCCGCCGGCGATCGCCAGACCGAGTTGCCTGTTGCGGGAGAGCGCGCCGAGACAGGTCAGGATCAGATCGCCCATGCCGGCCAGGCCGGAGAACGTCGCGGCCTCTGCCCCGAGCGCCTCGCCCAGCCGGGCGATTTCGGCCAGGCCGCGGGTGAGCAGTGCCGCGCGCGGATTGTTGCCCATGCCCATCCCGTCGAGAACGCCGGCGGCGATCGCCATGGTGTTCTTGAGCGCGCCGCCAAGCAGCACGCCGGTGACATCGCGATTGGAATACACTCGCAGGTTGCGGGTCGAGAACAGGTGCTGCACCTCGGCCATCGCCGCGCCGTCGCCCGAGGCGGCAACGATCGCCGTCGGTTGCCCGGCGTGTACCTCTTCCGCAAAGCTCGGTCCGGACAGCGCTACGAACGACGCCTGCGGAAGGGCCTCTGCGGCGACGCCCGACATCAGCGCCAGGGTGTTCACCTCGATCCCCTTGGTGCCGCATACCAGCCGGGTTCCCGGCGCCACCCGCGGCGCGATGCCCGCCCAGACGTCGCGCGCGACGTGACTCGGCGTCACGGAGCAGATGATTGGCGCTCGGTCGATCGCGGCGAAGATGTCGGCATCGGCCCGGAGCGTTGCGGCCAGTTCGGCGCCGGGGAGGTAGCACGAATTCCGATGCCGGGAATTGATCTCGGCAGCCACGTCGGGCTCGAATGCCCAGACGCAGGCGTCGAGTCCCTTGCGCGCCAGCAGATCGGCGAGAACGGTGCCCCAGCTTCCAGCCCCCAGGACCGCGACGTCAGTCATGGGGGCGCACCGCGGCTACGCGCCGCCCGAATCGATGCTCCGTGCCGTTGACCAGGCGACGGATGTTGGCGCGGTGCATCCAGACCACCAGCGCTGCGATGCCGGTGAACCACCAGACGAGCTGGTGGCGTGAGGGCTCGAGGAACCATAGCGCGGGCGGCAGCGCAATCGCCGCGATGATGCTTGCCAGCGAGACGTACCCCGACGCCGCGAGCACCGCGGCCCAGAGAGCCAGCGCTCCCGCGAATGCCACCGGTGCCAGTGCCAGCAGCACACCGGCGCTTGTGGCGACGCCCTTACCGCCGCTGAAGTTGGCGAACACCGAAAAGATGTGTCCGAACACCGCCGCCGCACCCAGGAAGAGCGCTCCCACCAGTGATGCGTCGGCCCACGGGGCGAAGGCGACAACCGGTATCGCCCCCTTGGCGAGATCGAACGTCGCGACCGGCACGGCAAACTTCCATCCCAGGACGCGGTACAGGTTGGTAGCACCCAGATTGCCGCTGCCAACGGCACGAAGATCGATACCGGCGAGGTGCTTCGCGACCAGCTGCGATGTCGGGATGGCGCCGAGGAGATAGCTACCGGCTGCGGCGGCGAGGACGCGTTCGATAATCGCTTGCTGCCGCGGCG
>JBOHRZ010000200.1:0-5800 GCA_050732975.1 Gemmatimonadales bacterium | reverse complement strand
ACCTTGTCGAGATCGCCGGGGGCTTTCTTGCGGCGGGCGCCTTCGAAGACGTGCGCGCAATCCTCGGTTACCTGCGATCCACCCAGGAGTCCGATGGGCACTGGGCGCAGAACATGTGGCTCGACGGTACGCCGTACTGGAATGGCGTCCAGATGGACGAGACCGCGCTGCCGGTCCTGCTCGTCGACCTTGCGCAGCGCGACGGCGGCCTCCCGGAGCCGGAAGCGCCGCGCTATTGGCCGATGGTCAGGGCCGCGGCCGGGTACATCCTGCGCAACGGGCCGGTCAGTCCCCAGGATCGCTGGGAGGAAGATGCCGGATTTTCGCCATTCACGGTCGGCGCCGAGATCGCGGCACTGCTGGCCGCGGCGGATCTGGCCGAGCGGTGCGACGAACTGCCGGTCGCGAAGTTCCTCCGCGAGACGGCCGACTGCTGGCATGGGTGCATCGACCGGTGGATGTATGCGCGGGACACCGACCTCGCCCATCGCGTCGGTGTCGACGGTTACTACGTGCGTGTCGCCCCGCTCGTCGACGAGGAAAACGTGTCACGTATGCAGGCCAGCATTCCGGTGTGCAATGTTCCCAACGACACCGCCAGCAGCCGGGCCTGCGACCTGGTCTCACCCGACGCTCTCGCGCTGGTGCGATTCGGCATGCGATCCGCGGATGATCCGCGCATCATCAACACCGTGCGGGTGATCGATGCGCTGCTCAAGGTCGATCTCCCGGGAGGCCCGGCGTGGCATCGCTACAACGGCGACGGGTATGGTGAGCACCCCGACGGATCTCCGTTCGACGGCACCGGGCAGGGCCGTGCCTGGCCGCTGCTCACCGGCGAGCGCGGTCACTACGCCCTCGCCGCCGGCCAGATTGCCGAGGCACGGCGACTGCTCACGGCAATGGAACACTTCACCAGCGACGGCGGCATGCTTCCCGAACAGTCATGGGACACCGCCGACCTGCCGGAGCGCGAACTGTTTTTCGGGCAACCCGCCGGCTCGGCGATGCCGCTGGTCTGGGCGCATGCCGAATACGTGAAGTTGCGACGCTCGTTGCGCGACGGGGCCGTCTTCGACCTTCCGCCGCAACCGGTGCGGCGCTATCTCGTCGATCGCATCCACGCCAACCGGATGATCTGGCGCTTCAGTCACAAGATCCGGACCCTGCCGCACGGCATCGTGCTGCGCATCGAGACGATGGCGCCGGCCCGGGTACACTGGACCGTTGACGACTGGCATACCGTCAACGATTCGGCGACCCGCGACACCGGGCTTGGCGTGCATGTTGTGGATCTTCCCCTTGCGGGTGCGTCGAATGGCACCATGATCCGCTTCACGCTGTACTGGCCGGAGGTGGACCGCTGGGAAGGACGCGACTTCGATGTTCAGGTCGGCGATGGCGGCGATGGATAACGGCGCGCCGGCGCGAATCCTGGTCGTCGACGTCGGCGGCACCCACGTCAAACTGCTCGCAACCGGCCGGCGCGTCCCGGTGCACCTTCCGTCGGGTCCCGGACTCACGCCAACGGACGCGCTCGCGATGATCCGGAATGCCACCGCCGGCTGGAAGTTCGACGCGGTCTCGATCGGATATCCGGGTCCGGTGGGCCCTCACGGTCCCCGGGTCGAACCGGCGCATCTCGGAGCCGGCTGGGTGGGTTTCGACTTCGAAGCCGCGTTCGGCAAGCCGGTGCGGATCGTCAACGACGCGGCGATGCAGGCGCTCGGTGGCTACCGCGGCGGGTCGATGCTCTTTCTCGGACTGGGCACCGGCCTCGGTTCCGCGCTGATTCTCGAGGGCCACGTACAACCGCTGGAGCTGGCTCACCTGCCGTACCGGGGGCGATCGTTCGAGGACTTCGTCGGCGATGCCGCACGGCGCCGCCTCGGCCATCACCACTGGCGCCGGTACGTGCTCGATGTGATCGACCGCCTGGTGGCCGCCATGCAGCCCGGTCTGCTCACCATCGGCGGCGGCAACGCCCGGCACCTGCGCAATGCCCGTTCGCGTCTGCCGCCGGGAACCAGGCTGGGCGGCAATGCCGACGCGTTCCGTGGCGGGTTCCGGCTCTGGCGTCGGCCCGAGGAACGAGCCCGCCCGGGCCTACGATAGCGATGGAGTAGATTCAATCAACCGTCCTACGAGGATCAAATCGATGCTCAGATCCACAGCCATTCGCGTTGCCGCCCTCTCGCTCGTCGCGGTGTTCCCGATGCTGGCGCAAGGCACCAGCCTCCCCAACGGGTGGATGATGCGGTTCGATCCGCCCCGTGGCGGGCGGCCGGCGCCGCCGCCGACCCAGGCGTCAATGGTGACCATGGGGAGCGGCTTCCATTTCAGGAGCGGTCCCATGGGTGCGGCGATCTATTACAACCCGAAGGACATGGGCAGCGGCGTCTACGCGGCCACGGCCACCTTCCATGCGGCGCACAGCATGCAGCACGAGTCGTACGGGATCTTCATCGGCGGCACCAATCTCCAGGACTCGACCCAGAACTATCTCTATCTGGTGATCCGCCCGATGGATGGTCACTTCGCGATCGGGCATCGCGACAGCAATGGCCGGCCGACCTACCTCGCCGCGATGGCGACGGACTCGAATCCGGCGATCAACAAGGATGCCGCGAGCGACGGCAGCTCCACCAACACGGTCACGATCCATGTGGCGCGCGACACCGTGCACTTCCTGGTGAACGGCAAACTGGTGAAGGCGATCGCCAAGTCCGATATGGGCGGCGCGACCACCGACGGCCAGGCCGGCATCAGGATCAATCACAACCTCGACGTCCACGTCGACGGGTGGTCGGTCAAGTAGGCGAGGATCACGGAAGACGGCTGCCGGGCATCAGCCACAGGCCGATGACTCATGCACGTCCTCGCCTTGATTGCCGGCATCGCGCTGCTCGTCGGTGTGCTGCGCGATGCATTCGAGACCATCATCCTTCCGCGGCGCGTCAATCGCCGTTTCCGGTTCACGACACTGTTCTACCGGGCCGTCTGGCCGCCGTGGCGCGCCGCGGCGCTGGCCTGCCATGGCGGCACGCGCGAGAACATGCTCAGCTGGTTCGGTCCGTTCTCGCTGCTCCTTCTCCTCGCCTTCTGGGCAATCGGCATCGTCGCCGCGTTCGGTGTGCTGCAATGGTCGGCCGGTTCCGCCCTGCGGATGGCGAATTCGATGCCGCACCTGCTCGACGATCTCTACCTGAGCGGGACCACGTTCTTCACGCTGGGGATCGGCGACGTGGTCCCGCGGGACGGGATCGCCAAGTTCCTGACAGTCAGCGAATCGGGGCTCGGCTTCGCCTTCCTGGCCATCGTGATCGGCTACCTGCCCGTGATCTACCAGGCATTTTCCCGTCGCGAAATCGCCATCTCGATGCTCGACGCGCGCGCCGGTTCGCCGCCGTCCGCCGGGGAGTTGCTGCGCCGTGATCCCGGCGCGACGGACCAGGAGCGGCTCATCCAGCTCCTCGCCGAGTGGGAACGCTGGTCGGCGGAGGTGCTCGAGAGCCATCTGTCGTACCCGGTTCTCGCATATTTCCGGTCGCAACACAGCAATCAGTCGTGGCTCGCCGCGCTGACGACCATTCTCGATACCAGCTCGCTGGTGATCGTCGGCTTCGATGGCTGGTGCCTCAGGCAAGCGCGGCTGACCTTCGCCATGGCACGGCATGCAGTGGTCGACCTCGCCCAGGTCTTCGGCGCGCGCGAGATCACTTCGACGCCCGACCGGCTTGCAGATGATGAATTCGCGAAACTGGTGGCACAGCTCGAGCGTGCCGGGATCCGGTTCACGTCGCCGGATGCGCGGCAGGAACTGCGGGAACTGCGCGCCATGTACGAACCGTACGTCACCGCCCTCGCCGCGCGGCTGGCAGTGGCGCTTCCGAACTGGACCCGTGCGCCCACGCTGCTCGACAACTGGGAGCGCGCACCGTGGACACCTCGCGAGCCGGAGCATTTCGACGGCGGGTGAAGTCCGGACCTGAATCGCAGCCGGCCGTGGCTTGGGCTTCTGGTCCTCGCGGCGTTACGATTACCCCTCGCGGCCGACGGCCGCGCAACCTCCATCCCCAGTTCACCGTACTCCCTGACAACGACCACCAATCGCCGATTCACGCTCCAACTCTCATTCAAGGGCCGATGGCCCGGTGACCTGCGTCCATGACTGACATGTCTTCGCGTTCGACCCGGCTCCTGGCGCTACTGCTGATCCTGTTCCTCGGCAGCGGGTGCGCCGCGCTGATCTACGAGATCGTCTGGTTCCAGATGCTGTCCCTGATCGTCGGGTCGTCGGCGATCTCGCTGGGTGTCGTGCTCGGCACCTTCATGGGCGGCATGTGTCTGGGATCGCTGCTGTTGCCCCGCTACGTGAACATCTCCCGGCATCCTCTCCGTCTCTATGCGCTGCTTGAGGGCGGCATCGCCGTCTGCGGCATTCTGATCCTGTTCGGGTTGCCGATCGCGGGCCGCTTCTATGTGGCGGTGGGCAGCGGTGGATTCGGCGGTTTGCTGATCAATGGCTTCTTCTGCGCCCTCTGCCTGCTGGTACCGACGGTATTCATGGGCGCTACGCTTCCGGCCGTGGCACGCTGGGTCGAAGCAACGCCGCGCGGCGTTTCATGGCTGGGGTTCTTCTACGGCGGCAACATCACGGGCGCGGTCTTCGGCTGCCTGCTCACCGGCTTCTATCTCCTCCGCGCGCACGACGTGACCTATGCGACCTTCACCGCGGTCGCGATCAACATCGCCGTGGCGCTGATCGCATTCGGGCTCGCCGGATCGGCGCACTACACGCCGCCGATCGTCGAAACGTCCGGCTCGACCGCGATCGCGGCGGTCCCGTCGACCGGCAACGGCAGGGGATGGGTCTATCTCACCATCGCACTCTCCGGTCTCACAGCCCTCGGCGCCGAGGTCCTCTGGACCCGGTTGCTGTCACTCCTCCTCGGCGCAACCACATACACCTTCTCGCTGATTCTTGCGGCCATTCTCGCCGGACTGGGTATCGGGAGCAGCATCGGCGCCTTCGCAGGGCGATCGAGTCCCGATCCGCGCCGCGCGCTCGGGCTCTGTCAGGCGGGCCTGATGGTTGCAATTGCCTGGGGAGCGTGGTCGGTCGTGTCGGCGCTTCCGGTCTGGCCGGTCAACCCGATTCTCGCCTCGACGCCCTCGTCACTGTTCGAGATCGACTTCGTCCGCTGCCTCTGGGTGGTACTCCCGGCCGCGATTCTGTGGGGCATGAGTTTCCCGCTGGCGCTCGCCGCCGTCGCGACCGGACCGCAGGATCCGGCCAGCCTGGTGGGTCGCGTGTACGCCGCGAACACGGTCGGTGGCATCATCGGCGCGGTGTTCACCAGTCTGGTGTTGCTGCCGTGGAAGGGTACCATGTGGGGTCAGCGGACGCTGATCATCATCGCCGGCCTCTCGGCGCTCGCGGTGCTGCTGCCGCCGATGTCGAGCGGCGCCAGGCGGGTGCGGTTCAGTCTGCGGATGAGTCTTACCACGATCGGTGCCGCCGTCGTCGCGATTCTCGCAGGCCTCGCGGTGAGCCGTCCTTCCGGTCTGCTGGTCGGCTATGGTCGCCTGGCGGCCGTCTGGCTCGGCCACACGGGCGAGTTCATCTATGTCGGTGAAGGAATGAATTCCACCATGGCGGTGTCCCGCCTCGACAACGGCGTGCTCAATTACCACAACGCCGGCAAGGTGCAGGCCTCCAGTGAACCGCAGGACATGCGGCTGCAAAGAATGCTGGGGCACATCACAACGCTGGTGCCGGCTCACATGCGCAACGTCC
>JBOHRZ010000199.1:0-5843 GCA_050732975.1 Gemmatimonadales bacterium | reverse complement strand
TCACGGTGCTCCCCATCATTGCCGGCATCGACAAGTTCCTGCATGTCCTCACCGACTGGGACGCGTATCTCTCCCCCGCGTTCGCCCGGGTCTCGCCGCTATCGGTGCACGGGACCATGCTGGTCGTCGGCGTCATCGAGATCGTGGCGGGGCTGGTCGTCGCGTTTCGTCCCCGGTTCGGCGCATATCTCGTGGCGGTCTGGCTGGTGGGCATTATTGTGAACCTGCTCCTCCTCGGCGCGCACTATGACATCGCGTTGCGCGACCTCGGACTGCTGATCGGAGCGGTGGCGCTGGGCCGGCTCAGCCGCGGTTTCGCTCGCTGATTCGTGGTGCCGGCCGTCAATCGACATCGTCGATCGATCGCGGCCAGTCGCTCTTGAGGAGCCGGGACATCGCCCGGTCGGCCAGCAATCGGCCGCCGGTCTGGCACCGGGCGCAATAGTTGGTCTCGTTGTCGGCGTAACGAATCCGCTGGACGGGCGCACCACACGCGGGGCACGGCAGCCGGAAACGGCCGTGCACCGCCATCCCGTCGCGGAACGCGGTGACCTTTTCCGGGAAGCCATCCCCGGTTTCGCGGCGGAGGCGGTCGGTCCATTCGCGCAACGTTGCGCGTGTGGCGTCGAATAGCGCCGCGAGCTGCGCGTCGTCGGCCCGCGACGTCAGCAGCAGGGGTGACAGTCGCGCCCGGTGCAGGATTTCGTCAGAATAGGCGTTGCCGATCCCGCTGCAGATCCGCGGATCGGTGAGCGCCCGCTTCAGGGTGTGGTTCTCGGACCGGAGCCGCGCGACGAACGCCTCACGTGTCGCCGACAGCGCCTCCAGCCCGCCGCGGTCGAACACGGCCAGCCCCTCCCGACCGCGCACCACATGCAGCGACGCCCGGCGCGACGATCCCGCCTCCGTGAGAGACAGTGTGCCGCGGGGAAAGGCGAACTCGGCCAGCACCAGTTTGCCCGCCAGCGCCCGAGTCTCCCGGGCCCGCCACCGCAGCCGCCCGGCGATCATGAGGTGCAGCACCACGAACAGGTCGCCCGCCATCCCGATCACGATGCGTTTGCCGAGCCGCTCGACCGTTTCGACCCGCAGTCCGTGCAACGTCGACGGCGGCGGATCCAGCGACCGCAGGACGAAGGGATGCCGGATGCGGATCTCTTCAAGCGGCTCGCCTCTGACCAACGCGTCGAGGCGTTCGACGTACACGGTGAGGTCGGGGAGCTCCGGCATCGGCGCTCGCTGATCTGACCGATCGAGGGATGGCTAGCTGCGCAGCCGGGCGATCAACTCCTCGACGCTACGCCGGGTATCGGGATGCGACAGCGAACCGACCGCCGCTTCGAGTCGCTGCAACGCAACGGTCTTGTTGATGCGCGCCATCGTGTTGCCGAAGGCGCTGACCGTCCAGCGCCGTACCGCGGCCCGCTGGTCATCGAGATGGCGGGTCAGCAGGTCGAGAGCGTGAACGTCGCCGCGTCCACCCAACACCGCCAGGACGTGCGCCGGATTCTCCTGGTCGCCGATCAGAGCATCGACCGCCGGAACCGCCGCGGTGTCGTTGGTTCCGGCCACGGCGGCCAGCGCCGCGTTGACGATGACGTCGCGGTACGACGGCGTGCGAAGCCCGGTCATGATCGCCGGATAGGCCCGACCGGAATCGGTCCGTGCCAGCGTGGTCAGCGCTGCCGCACGGACGTCGTAACTCGGGTCGGCCGCCAGTGCGCGGGTGGCGGCGGCGGAGACGGTGTCGCCGCCAAAGTTGGCCATGGTTTCGTATGCCGCTGTGCGCACCGCGGCGGATGTGTCGGCGGCGGCGCGCAACAACGCCGGGAGCGCCGCGGAGGGCGCGAACTCCGCCAGCGCCTGCACCGCATCGACGCGGGTGCCGAAGTAATCGGCGCCGGTCACAGCCTCCGCCAGGGCGCGTGCGGCGACGGAATCCTGCGGCCGGCCGGCGAGCTGTTTGATCGCCCAGCTCCGGTCCCACAGGTTGCCGTCACGGCGCAATGCCTCGGCGAGCCACGGCGACGGCTGATCGAAGGTCAGTTGCTTGAGGATGTGATCGCCATCGTCGAAGAGCACCATGGTCGGAGCCGCCGCCACGCCGGGAATCGTGATCGTCTGGTGACGCGCGTCGATCCAGGCATGCGTCGAAACCTCGCCGCCGCGATATCCGACCGTGACGGTGATCGGCATCCGGAACGCCTGCGCGACGCGGAACAGCCGGCCGGTAGAGTCCGGCTTGAAGGAGTCGACCTGCGTCTGCATCACATCGAGCGCCACCTGACGCTGCAGGGAGTCATAGCTGGACGTCACGGTGAATGACGGCAGGCCGGCGCCATAGATCCATTCGGACCAGAACCAGTCCAGGTTTTCGCCGGTTGCGTCGAGGAAGGCCTGCCGCAGGTCCTCCGAAGTGGCCGTTCCCAGCGCGTGATCGGTGAGATACCGGTGAATCGAAGCCCAGAACCGCTCCGGACCCAGATAGTCCTGGAGCATCCGCAACACCAGCGCACCCTTGGGATAGATGTTGTTCG
Organism: Gemmatimonadales bacterium; assembly: GCA_050732975.1. Taxonomy (GTDB): domain Bacteria; phylum Gemmatimonadota; class Gemmatimonadetes; order Gemmatimonadales; family GWC2-71-9; genus Palsa-1233. The sequence goes on along the minus strand of JBOHRZ010000199.1, from coordinate 3,306 downwards.
ACCCCAGCGAGGCGAGCGGCATCGAACGCCGGGCCTCGATCTGCACGAACTGCCGGTATTCGTCGAGGTAGTAATCCTGACCGGCGTGCGCGCCGAGGCGCTCGCTCCAGTACTGGCCCGGCATGAACTCGGCGAATCCCTCGTTGAGCCAGGTGTTGGCCCAGTTCTGCGTGGTGACGTAATCGCCGAACCATTGATGCGCCAGCTCGTGCGGAATCAGGATGTGGCGATACCACGGGCGATCGCGATAGGCTGCCGAATCCGGCAGCCAGTCGACCAGCGTGGTGGCGCTGACATTCTCCATGCCGCCGAAGAAATCCGCCACCGTGGTCTGCGCGTACTTCGCCCACGGGTATTTCACGCCGGTCAGCCGGGAATAGACGCCGATCATGTCGGGTGTCACGTGGAAGAGCGGCCACGCCCGGGTGCTGTCCTCGTGGTAGGTATAGTACTCGACGGGGATGCCCTGCCAGGTGTCGTGGATGTGCGCCAGCGGCGCCACGATCAGCGACACGAGATACGTCGCCGACGGCAGCTCCTGACTCCAGCGCATCGTGCGCTCTGCACCGGTCACGACGTTGGAGACCAGCCGGCCGTTCGAGATGGCCAGGTCCTCGCGGGGCACCGTCGCGATCACCTCCCACGTCATCTTGTCGTTGGGGAAGTCGTAGGTCGGGAACCAGTCGTGATTGTTGTGGTCTTCGCCCTGGCTCCAGATCTGCCGGGGACGATGCGGTGCACCGTCGTTGGTGATGAAGGTCAGTCCGTCGCCGCTGTGCACCCGCCCGTGGTAGCGGATCGTGAAGGTCAGCGTATCGCCGAATCGGAGCGGCGACGCCGGCAATACCACCAGCGTGTCGCCGTGGCGCCCGCTGGCCAGCGCGTGCCCGGCGCGGTCGGCGATCCGCTCATTGGCAAGTAACGCACCCTCGTCGAGGATGACCGAGTCGAGCCCGGGCCGCCGCGCGACCAGCGTGGTAGTGACCTCACCGTCGAACGCGGTCGAATCCCAATCGAAATGCGATACGGCGATGCGCTGGTGGATCAGATCGAAGTCATGGGAACGGGTGTAATGATCGTTGGCCATGAGCGCGATGTTGGACGCAGCCGGAGCCTGGCCGGAGGCCACAACGGCAAGACTACTGCTGAATGCCAAGGTGAAAGCGAACCACGAGCGCCGCACGGAACCCTCCCGCTGCTGGAATGAATGGGGCCGCGACGGCGATCGGGTCCCGGTGGATGATGGCCGCGCCGAGGCCGTGGTGCAAGTCCAAGTATGGCAGCGATTTGGACGCCTGCTGCAGGATGCGCGCGCGGAGCGCCACCTCAGCGGCCGGCTTGATCGCGGGCGGCGCGCTTCGTGCGTTGCTCGGCGGCATGTCCTCCCCCGTGTCGGGCCGTTCGGCGTTGCTCACTGCTCGCCTGCGGCTGTACCGCACCGCGACACTCGCGGCCGCACTGATTGGATTTACCCGGGCCGCCGCCGCGCAGGGGGGTACCGGCCGTCTCGAAGGGGTCGCCACGATCGCGTCGGTACTCAAGGCCCGCCATTCCCGGATCCGCCTCTACGACGACCCGGCGACGCCGCCACCGCGGCCGGCGGACGACAATGCCATCGCGGGTGTGGTCATCGCCCTGGACGGCAACGACGCGCTGCAGCGCACCGCCGGACCGGCACCGCAATTGTCACCGGTCATGCGGCAGCGCGACCAGACCTTCGTACCCCATGTGCTTCCCATCGTGGTGGGCACGACGGTCGAGTTTCCCAACGACGATCCGCTCTTTCACGACGTCTTCTCGCTGTCGGCGGTGAAGACGTTTGATCTCGAACGATATCCCCGCGGCGAGTCGCGGCAGGTGACCTTCTCGAGATCCGGCGTGGTGCAGGTCTTCTGTCACATCCACGCCGACATGAGCGGATACATCGTGGTGCTGAACAATCCGTTCTTCGTAATACCGGACTCGAGCGGGCACTTCGCACTGAACGGGATTCCTGCCGGCGACTACCGCCTTACCGCGTGGCAGGAGCGCGCGCATCTGGTGACCGTGCACGTGCACGTTGAAGCCGGACGCACCAGCCACGCGGATGTTCGCATTCCGATCGTCATGCCGTGAGCGACGTGCGCCGCAGGAGCGGATTCCGGTTGCGCAACGCCTCGCTCGGCGTCAAGCTGGCCCTGTTCGGGGCAATGCTCACCGCGGTCGTCGTCGGGGGCACGTTTCTCGGGCTCCGCGCCATGACCGCGGCGCAGATCCGCGGCGTGCTGGTCACCGAACTCCACGGGCGCCAGGTCACGCTCCGCGAGATGGAAGACAACGATCGCCGTCTGTTTCTCCAGACGGCGGAACAGCTCGCGGCGGCGCCGACGCTTCGCGCCGCGCTGGCCGCGTGGCGCGGTGCCGGGCCGATCGCCGAGCGTGAAGCGACCGTGGCGGCCGAACTACGCACGATCGCCGGCGAAAGCGGCGCCGACTTTCTGGCCGTCACCGACGACAGCGGGCGGGTGGTCAGTGCGGCGGGCGCCAGTGTCCCACGGGCGCTCGACATCGCCGCTCTGCCGGCGTTGCGCGCTGCATTGTTCAGCACCAGCGAGACAGCCGATTCCGCCTTCGGTGTGCTCGTCGCCGGCGACCGGACCCTGGAGACAGCGGTCGTCCCGGTCCTGGTCGGCGGTTATCCTGTCGGGGCGCTCGTTATCGGCAGGCGCCTCGACCGGATTCTTCCCCCGCGCGACGACGCGGGGACCAGCCGCGTTGTGGTGATCGGCGATACCGTTCTCGAGTCGACCTTGCCCGGCATCGAGCGGCGCAGGCGGTGGGGACCGACGGCGCGGGACGTCGCCGCCGGGACGCTCACAGTCGCCGGCGCAGAGTACGTTGACGCCATCGTCCCCCTCGGTGCCGGCGCTTCTGGCCGCCAGGCGCGGCTCTATCTCCTGCGACCGCTCGCCGCCGCCATCGACCCGATGGAGGATTCGCTCGGCCGGCGCTTCCTCCTGGCCGGGATACTCGCCGTGGTTGCCGTCGCCGCGGGCGGCGCCCTGCTGGCGCGCACGACGCTGCGGCCGCTGTCGCGCTTCGTGCAGTTCCTCCAGGCCGGGAGTCACGGCGATCGTTTCGCGCTCTTTACCGAATCAGATACGCCCGGTGAAATCTCGGCGCTGACCACGACCTATAACGCGCTGATCGAATCGTTGCAGCAGAGTCACGAGACGCTGCGTCACCGATCGGTCGACCTCGCCGAGGCGAACCGCGAACTCAGCGGGCAGATTGTGCAGCGCGAGCGTGCCGAACACGCCATCCGCG
>JBOHRZ010000198.1:0-5854 GCA_050732975.1 Gemmatimonadales bacterium | reverse complement strand
GTCGAGCATCATGCCGCAGAAGCGCAATCCCGATCTCTTTGAACTCACCCGTGGTCGCGCCGCGGCGCTTCAGGGCGATCTCGCCGCGGTGTTGGCGCTGCAGACCGGCCTTGCGGGCGGATATCACCGCGACTTCCAGTTGCTCAAGGCGCCGCTCTGGCGCGGCATCGATTCGGCCGGTGAGATGTTCGCCGTCCTTGCGGCGGCGATTCCCGATCTTGGTGTCGACTCGGTGCGCGGCGCGGCGGCGATTGCCGGCGGGATCCTCGCCACCGACGAGGTGATGCGCCGGGTCCGTCGCGGGGAACCGTTCCGTCCAGCCTATCGCGCCGTGGCCGAAGAAGTCCGTCGAGGCGTCGCGATGCCCCTGATCAGTCCCGCGAAGTTGCTGGCCGGGCGTCGTACGTCCGGAGGCATGGGTGCGGTTCCATTCGCCGCGCTCAACTACGCGCTCGGTGTGGCGCGGCGCTGGTCACGCGGCGAGCGTCGCCGGTTCGAGCGCGCCATCGCCGCACTCGCCGGCCGTTCCCGGAAACGCCGATGACGCACAGCCGTCGTCAACGCCATCTCAAGATCCTCGAACTGGTCGCGACCCGGCCGTTGCGAACCCAGGAAGAGCTGGCCGATGCGCTGCGCCAGGAAGGCTGGAACGTCACGCAGAGTTCGGTGAGCCGCGACATCACCGCGCTCGGTCTCGTCAAGGTCGACGGCATCTACCAGCGCGCGGCCGCTGTCGGCGTCCACGAGATCGCCGACCCCAACGAGCGGCGGCTCGCCGAGTCATTGCTGTCGGTCGAAACCGCCGGCGATGCCTTGCTGGTGCTGCACACGCCGCCCGGCGAGGCGCAGCGGGTGGGCAGCGCGCTTGATCTCCTGGCGTGGCCCGAGGTGGTGGGAACGATCGGCGGTGACGACACCATCTTCGTTGCCACGCGCAACCGCGCGGCGCAGTCGCAGATCGTTCGCCATCTGCGCGGCCTGCTGCAGGGCACCCCGTCGGGCGCGACCGCTACCTGACCGGCAGCGGACACCCGGCCAGCGCCAGAAGGTCCTCCGGCGAGTCGCAGTAATGATCCGGTAACGCCGCTTCGAGGTGGTGGCGATCGAAGGGGCCCCACGTCACGCCTGCCGTGGCAACTCCGGCGCTGCGCCCGGCGTGAATGTCGTGGCGGGAATCGCCGACGAAGACACAGGTCGCGGCCGATGCTCCGAGTTGCTCCAGCGCGCGCTGTACCGGTTCCGGATGCGGCTTGGGATTCGCCACATCGTCCGCACCGACGATGACCTCTATCGTCCCCGCCAAGCCGACCAGGTTGAGTCCCCGTTCCGCGCCCGAGCGGTTCTTGCTGGTTACCAGGCCGAGGCGCCGACCGGCCGCCTTCAACTGATGCACCATCTCCACTGTGCCGGGATACGCGCGCACCCAGGCGTCGTGATGGGCAAGATTGTAGGCGCGGTACGTCGCGATCCAGGCATCGATCTCCGCCGCGTCGCGGGCGATCTTCCCGAAAGCGATGCGCAGAGGGGTGCCCAGTCCGGAGAGAATTTCATCTCTGGTCCAGGCCGGCACGCCATGAACCTCGAAGGTGTGGAGATAGCTGTCGACGATCAGGTCGACCGAATCAATCAAGGTGCCGTCAAGGTCGAACAGCACGGTCTGGTAGAAGGCCATGCTGCAACGTAGGCGACGCCGGTGCGGCAGTCGAGGTAGTCGTCACGGTCGATCCGCATCGTGGCGGCCATCCGCCCGCAACAGGATGGTCACGAGAGAGCGCGCGAAAACCGGATTGCATGGCACGATTGGTACGCTCCAGTCCTGCAGTGCGGCATCGGTGGCGTCCCGCATTGCCGCGACGATCATTCGCATTCCGCAGGTGGGCGACGCGGAGACGAAGCGCAACAGCCGGTCAAGGCGCGCCAGCGCCGGTCCGTCACGACGGCGCGCGGCGCCGCGGGCGAGCGCATGTATTCTGGCAATCAAGTCGGATGGCGGTGCTGCATCGTATCGAAGATGTGCCAGTGTGGCCCGTTCGGCGGCGGCCGCGGTTTCGGCAACGTCCACGGCGCAGCGTCCGGTGGAACGGGCCCCGGAAGCACGTGCCAAAAAGTCGCGCGCGGCATCCGGGTCGAATCGCCACGACTCAGCGCCAGTACGGATCGCGAAGGTAATCCCGCGTTGTGAGCCGCATTCCACCTCGACACCGATCAGCGCGGCCGGTGGTCCACAGGCCGCGAGCATTGTAACGGTGGGTGGCGCGGTATCGTCGCCGATCGCGTCCGGTGTCTCCAGCGCCCCGAGCCAGCGGCGCGCGAGATCTGCCTTCGAACCGACCCGCGCCAGCGGACGGAGCGCCTTCTCGATCGCCGGCGGCGGGACGCGGAGCAGCAATTCGACGTCGCGATGGGATTGGCCGAGTCGAAGCAGCCGTCCCTCGCGCTGTGCCAACCGCATCGCGGTCCATGGCAGATCGGCGTGCACCACGCGGGTGGCGCCCTGCAGGTCGAGACCCTCGGCGGCGACGTCCGTCGCGATCAGCCATCGGGGGATCCGGCGGCGGATGGTCCACTCGGCGCGCGCCGGTCCGAACGCGCCGAGCACCATCTCCCGCACCAGGCGGTGTGGGCCGATTCCGGCGCCGTCGCCGGTTACCCATGCCGCGTGATCGCCCATCGCGGCGCGAAGCAGCCGCGCCGTGGCACGGTGCCGGACGAAGCACACGGTGGGCCGATCGTCGGCACAGCGTGACAATAGAGCGGAAATCCACGGCGTGTCGTCGCCGTGTCGGTGCAGCGCGGCGTCGATTCGGACCAGGTCGTCAAGCGGCAGCCGCTCAGCGGCCTGATCCGGCTCGAGCAGCGACCAGAAGACGAGTTGATCGAACTCCGGACCGGCGAATCGCCGCAACACCGCTCGCGATGCACCGCCGGCATCGCGGGCCTGGAGCAGCAGCGCGCGATAACGTCGCAGCGCAGCTTGCAGCGCGGCGTCGCTCGATGCGGCCGCGTCGAGAAAGACTGACGCCAGCAGCCGCCGGGTGCCGCGATCGCTGCTGAGCGCCAGTGACTCGACGACGGCGGCCGCCGCTTCGCCCCGCGCGGTTTCGTCGCGATCGGGCGCCAGCGCCTCGGCACGCCCCTGGAAGAGCGGTGCCGCGGCGCCGCTGCGGATCGCCACCCGCCGCAATGCCTGCGGTGCGGTGACGCACCCTTCCAGCTCGCCGAGACCAAGGATGCCGTCGGCCGCCAGGGCATCTTCGGGAAGGCACAAGCGGAGCAATGCGACGAAATCGGCGATCCTGTTGACGATCGGCGTTGCGGTGAGCAGCAGCGTCCGGCGGCCGGGCAGCCACGGCGCCAGCGTTCGCACCCGACGAGTCGCAACGTCGCGGAGGCGATGCGCCTCGTCGATGATCACCAGCCCGGGCGCGATCGGGGGAAGCGTTCCCCGGCTGAGCCGCTCGTGGGTCCAGGTGTCGATGCGGACTCCGGCGCGAACGGCGGCGTCGCGCCACTGCGCCTGAACGATTGCGGGCACGATCGCGATCGCCGGTTCGGGTTCGGCCAGGGCCACCGCGAGAGCGATCCAGGTCTTCCCGGATCCTACCGGTTCGAACAGCGCTGCTCCGCCCCACGCGTCGAGCGCGGCCAGCGTTCGGCGCCAGGGGTCGATCTGGTGCGGCAGCAGGAACGCGGGCGCGGTTCGGCCGCTTCGCGCCGGCGTCATCGCCGCATCCAGTCGCTGCAGCGCGACATCGAGCGGTACCTCGCGGGTTCGTTGCGCCGCCGGCGCCGCGAGCCGGTCGAGTGGCCGCAGCGCGTCAGCTACAATCCGCGGCCACGTCACGAAGCGACTGCGCGTCCGGAGCCGACAGTTCCAGTAGATCTTCCGCGCGCTCGTCGATCGCGGCCTGCACGTCCCGGTTGCAACCAGCGTGAGCCAGCCCGGCCAGGACCGCGTCGGCGAGCACCCGTCGAGGCAGCGGCAAGCCGCCGATCGCCCGCGCCGCGAAGCGGGCACATCCGCCGGCCGCCGGCTCCGCCGCGAGGCGGGCCAGTGCTCGGATCGGTGTCGCATTGAGCCATGCCGCAAGCGCGCACGCGGCCTCCGCCGACGGCACGGCGGCGACGTAGCAGCTGTTGAGCGGCACGGTCATCGGGTCTTCTACGGCGGCGGCTTCGAGTCGGCGCGCGAGATCCCGCCAGGCCACGCGGTGTGCCGCAGTGGCTGCGCCGGTCCGGAACAGGCTCCACCAAGGGCCCCGCTGCGAGTCGGCGCGATGGCGTAGACGATCAAGATGCTCCGAGAGATAGCGGCGGACCGGTCCGGGGAGCGAAGGCCACGGCCGACCGCGATCATCGGCGGGCCACAGCAATCGAATTCGCGCCGCGATGCGGAACGGCCGCAGATCGCGACCGCGAATCGCCATGCGGCAATACTCGTGCAGCTCCGGTGGCGGATCGAGGAAAGCGACGTTGGCACCGGTCTTGACGCCGAGCTGCGCGGCCACTCGCTCGGACAGGGGTGGATGCAGCACCGCCAGGCGCTCGGCAACTCGCTGGGCGGCGGGTGCGCTCAGCGACCAGCGGCGGGCATTACGCCAGGCTGCCTGCGATTCGGCCGGGGCGTCGGCCGTGAGCCCGAGCCGTACCATGTGCCCCGGCGCCGGTGCGCGACGCGAAGCGATCAGCGCCAACGGATAGGTCGTCGCGTCGAAACCGGCGCGCGGATCTTTGCCGAGATCGGCGACCCGATGCAGCGTTGCCCGCTCGGCAAGCGCGCCGCGACAGGACTGCGCGTAGGCCGTTGTCGCGATCTTGGCGGGAAGCAGCAGTGCCAGCGTCCCTCCGGGGGCGAGAAGCTCGAATGCCCGTTCCGCGAACGCGATCGAGAGGTCCGGCAGGTGACGCCACCCCGTCCGTCCTGCGCCGCCGCCGCTCCGCCACCACCGGTACCGCAGCGCAAGCGTCTGGCGGGTCGCCGGCGGCAGTCGCTCCGCTCTCACCCAGGGAGGATTGCCCACGACGAGGTCAAAACCGCCGCGCTGCGCAACCACCGGTGCAAATGCCGCGGCGATCGCGAATGGTGCCGCGGCCGTGTCCCGTGTGATTCGGCGACGCTCGTGACGCACCTCGCTTCGCTCATGTCGCAAGCGCTCGAGTTCCAGCCGGGCAGTCCGGGTCGGCGGCGCCGGATTGCCGAACAGCGTCGGTGTGCGGCGCGCCTCGAGGAACTCGGCAATTCTCAGGTCCAACGCAGCTTCCCGATCGAGAAGTTCGCGTTCGATCGCCCGCCGCTCGCGGTGGCGCATCGCCGCGAGTGCGCCGCGCTTGGCGGCGCCGTGCGCCCGTTCCAGCGCCCGATGGTCGCCGGCCAGGAGGCCGGATACCGGGCCATCCAGCGAGCGGCCGTGCAGCGGATCGATCAGCGCGTCACCGGCCCGCACCGCCGCGTCGAGATTCGGCAGTGGCGTCACGTCGCTGGTCCCGCGTCCGCGCATCGCTCGCAGGACTTCGAGCCAGAGTCGTAATTCGCAGACCCGGACTGCGCCGGGGTGCCGGTCGACTCCGAAGAGGCGGCGCGTGACCAGCAGACGCACCCGGGCGGCGATCGGCTCGCCCGGCCCGTGCAACAGACGAAGTGCCTCGACCAGGAACGCTCCCGAGCCGACAGCCGGATCGAGCACGGTGAGCGCGATCAGCGCCCGCTGCAGTTCCGGATCGGGATCGTCGAGTGAACCATCGACGGCCTCTTCGGTTCGCGACAGCCGGGGCGCCAGGTGACATGCGACTGCCTGGCGGAGAATTTCCCGGACCAGTGCCGGCGGCGTGAAAAACGTTCCGTCGCGACGCCGTT
>JBOHRZ010000197.1:0-5863 GCA_050732975.1 Gemmatimonadales bacterium | reverse complement strand
GCCGAAGCGCGCGCGGCACAGAGCGACACCGCGTGGTACAACGCCGGAACGTCGGCCCTGGTCGCGCACGACTGGGCCGCAGCGGAGGATCGCCTGACGCGCGCCACGCTGAGTGTCGATCCGGCATTGCGTCAGCGGGCGCTGGTGAGTCTCGGCACCGCGTACCTGATGCAGTCGCGGGTCGACAGCGCACAGCGCGACACGCTGCTCGCCAGCGCCGAAGCCAGACTCCGCGAGGCGCTGCTGCTCGCACCCGGCGACCGGGTGGCCAAGTTCAATTACGAGCTGTCTCGTCGACTGCGCCCGCCGCGGTCGTCGAGCAGTGGCGGCCGCGGCAACAGCAACCGCGGGCAGCCGCCGCCACCGCCGCCGTCACCGGCAAGGCGGAACGGTATGACGCAGGCCGAGGCCGATCAGGTGCTGAACGCCATGGAGCGTGCCGAGCGCGACACGCGTCAGGAGCAGAACCAGCGAATCCGTCGCGGTGAAGCGGCGCGGGGACCGGACTGGTGATCGCACTCGCCTTGCTGGCCTTGCTCACAGCGCAGGACACCAGCTCGGCGTTGTCGCCCCGGGTCCGCGCGATGCTGGACGACTTTCCACCCCCGGGAAACGGCCAACCATCGATCGCGGTGCGGTTTTCCAGCGACACCGTCTGGGTGGGCGAACAGGTCGAGCTGGTGACGGCAACCTGGTTTCCCCGGGCCCTCCGCGATCGCCTGCGGCACGAACCGGCGATTCGCGCGCCGTCGTTGAGCGGGCTGTGGAGTGCGCACAATCAGCTTTTCCCCGTGCCCGTCACCAGCCGGATCGTCAACCATCAGCTCTACGACCTGTACGTCGATTACCAGACGATCTTCCCGCTCGCTCCCGGTGAGATCGATGCGCCACCAGCTGTTCTCTCCTACAGCGTTCCCGTGTCGTCGTCGTACTTCGCGCCCGAGGATCGCAGGACGGTGACGTCGCGGCCAGCGCGGATCGTGGTTCGCGCCATTCCGTCCGCCGTGACCGCAACGATGGGTAATGGGCCGACCGCGGAGGACGTCCGGTTGGTGTGGCGTGGACCGGCCGGTCCGCTCACGGCAGGCACGCCCGCCGTCGTGGAGCTGGCTGTCTCCGGCGAGGGCAACCTCACCCTGTGGCCAACACCACAGATCGCGTGGCCTTCGGCAGCGCACGTCTACCCGGAGCCCACGATCGAGCGGAACGTGCCGATCCGCGGGCTGATCGCGGGGGAGAAGCGCTTTCGATTCACGATCGTGGTGGACAGCGCCGGAGTATTGACGCTTCCGGGCGTGAGCTATCCGTATTTCGATCCCGGTGCGCGGTACCTCCGCGTCGCCGAGGCGCGGCCGCTGGCGATGCCTGTGCTGATGGGGGCGGCGACGGACGGAGCAGGGGGCCGTGCGGTGCTGCCGCTGATGCCCGATTCGGGGGTACCGGTGGCGACCGCGCTCGTTCGCGACTGGTGGCCCATTGTCGTTGTCCTGGCATTGTTGCCTTTGGCGGCGCTGATCGCGGCCCGGCGCCGGCGCGCGGCGCCGCATGCGCCCGTGGCGACGTCGTCGAGTCCGGAGGCCGAACTCCGCGCCGCGCTCGGCACACCGGTCGCCGCGGGATCGGAGCATGTGGTGGCCGCGTTGCGACGCCGCGGAATTCCGCGGGGCGACGCCGAGCACGTGCGTCGCTGGCTGAATGCCTCCGTGCGCCGTCGCTACGGACCCGAGCCGGGGGACGCGCTGCCGCCCCCGCAGGTCGTGCAGCGCGTGATTGCCCGGCTTCGCTCGGTCATTCTGGTGGTCCTCCTCGTCATGGCGCACGTGCTCCGGGCTGCCGATGACGGTGTGGCGCGTTACCGGGGCGGAGATTACGCCGGCGCCGCCCGGGCATTCGCGGTTTCGGCAGAGCGCGACCCGGACGGTGCGGCGCTGTGGGGAAACCTGGGCATGGCCCGCTGGATGGCCGGCGACGATGTCGGCGCCTCGGCGGCATGGCTCCGGGCGTTGTCGCTCGCGCCTCGTGACTCGCAGCTCCGCGCGGCGTGGCGTGCGGCCCATCCTCCCTCGGATGTTCGCGCCATGGCGCCGACCATTCCGCTGAGCCGCGACGAACTGTTGCTGCTGGCGCTGTTGCTGTGGCTTGCTGCGTGGGGCGCCTTTTACGCCCGGCGACCGACGGCGATCCGGATCCTCGGGGTATCGTGTTTTCTGGTCACGGGACTCGCCGCTGCGCGATGGCAGGGGGCGCGTTCCGGCCAGGCACTGGTGACGGTGAATGCTGCGCCACACATCTCGCCGCTGGCATCCACGATGGAGTTCGAAATGTTGCCGCCGTGGACTCCGGTGCGTATCGAGCGGCGGCAGGACGGCTGGGTGCTGGTCACCGCGAATCTGACCATCGCGGGATCGCTCGGCGCCAAACAGATCACGGGATGGCTGCCGGCGACATCGGTCGCGGCGATCGGTCCGCTAGATTGAGACATGCCGGCCGGGACTCTTCGCCGCATCGCCATTCTTCCCGACGTTGTGGCCAATCAGATCGCCGCCGGGGAAGTCGTCGAGCGCCCGGCATCCGTAGTCAAGGAGCTGATCGAGAACGCGCTTGATGCCGGGGCCACCCGGATCCGGATCGCGGCCGAAAACGGCGGCAAGACCGCCATTGAAGTGGCGGACAACGGTTCGGGGATGGGCCACGACGAGGCGATTCTCGCGCTCGACCGCCATGCCACCAGCAAGATCCATTCAATCAATGACCTCGTGGGCATCGCCTCGTTCGGATTTCGCGGCGAAGCGCTTCCGGCGATCGCGTCGGTCTCGCGTTTCACGATGCTGACGGCGACCGCCGACGGCGAGGGTGTCGAGGTCGGTGTCACCGGCGGCAGGGTGGACCGGGTCGTCGACACGGCGCGGCGCCGCGGCACGACAGTCTCGGTGCGTGCGGTGTTTTTCAACACGCCGGCCCGGCGCAAATTTCTCCGGTCGGCTGCCAGCGAAGCCCGCGCGATCTGGGACGCCACCGCGACGCTGGCGCTGGCGCATCCGGCGATCGGGTTCGAACTCGAACTCGACGGCCGCACCCGGCTTGTGGTTCCGGCGGATCAATCGATCGACGAACGCCTCTCCGCCGTCTGGGGCGCCACGCTCGCCGCAACACTGATCCCGGTCGAATATGCCATCGGCGGTGTGCGGGTCCGGGGATTTACGCAGCGTCCCGCCGATGCCCACCCGACCGGCCGGCGCACGCAACTCTTCGTCAACGGGCGACCATTTCGCGATCCGTTCCTGGTCCGTGCGGCCGAGGCGGGCTATCGCTCGGCCATCCACCCCGGCGATCGGCCCTCATTGTTCCTCGACATCGGCGTCGATCCGTCGGCGGTCGACGTGAATGTGCACCCCGCGAAGCTCGAGGTCCGTTTCCGGGACCGGTTCGGCGTCGAGCGTGCGGTCGAAGAGGCGATTCGCAATGCGTTGAGCAGAGTCGACGCATCGGCGTCACTGGGCGACGGCGTGTCGCCATCCGGCTTTCCCATGTGGCGTGCTCCAGAGCCGGCTGCAGATGTGGCAGCCGATCTGTTCGCACCGCTCGACGTCGCCGGGGACGCCGAAGTGGCCGCCGATGCCGGCGCGCCGGTCGGGCATCACGAACCGCGCCTGCTTCAGCTCGCCAACACGTATATCTGCTACGAATCGCCCGACGGCCTGGTGATCGTGGATCAGCATTCGGCGCACGAACGCGTGCTCTATCAGGACGTGATGCGACATCTTGCCGGCGAGGGGATTCCCGCGCAGCGATTGCTGCTGCCGTTGACGATCGAGCTGACCGACGAAGAGCTCGACGTGGTGGCCTCGCACGGCGAAGAGTTGCGGCGGATCGGATTCGAGATCGAACCGTTCGGCGGCCGGGCGGTCGCGGTTCACGGCGTGCCCAACCCTCATCCGCGTTTCGATGCTGCAGCGTGCTTCCGCGAAATGATGGCGGACCTGGCGCGCGGGCGTTTCGGGGGCTGGTCCAACCGGCTCGAGCGCTTTGCCGCAACGTACGCCTGCCGCGCCGCGGTCAAGGCCGGACAGGCCCTCGATGACCGCAGCATGCGGCAACTGCTGGTACAGCTCTTCGACTGCGAATTGCCGCCGCATGACGTCCACGGCCGCTCGACGATCGTGCAGCTGCCGCGCGACGAACTGGAGCGGCGATTTGGGCGCCGCTAGGACGCCGATGATTGTCGGTCCCACCGCGATCGGGAAGACGGCAGTGGCCTTGGCCCTGGCCGCGCTGCTCCCGATCGAGGTGATCTCCGCCGATTCGCGGCAGGTGTATCGTGGCCTCGATATCGCCACGGCCAAACCAGCGCCGCGCGAACGCCGCCGGGTCCGCCATCACCTCCTCGACCTGGTCCGACCCGGGGAACGCTTCAGTGCCGGACGTTTCGCGCTCGAAGCCGGTGCGGCCGTGGCCGACATCCGTCGGCGCGAACACATTCCGGTCGTGGTCGGCGGCACCGGGCTGTACCTCAAGGCCCTCGTGGGTGGGCTGTTCGCCGAACCGCCGCTGGACCGGCCCCGTCGCGATGCGGTGATGGCGATGACGACGGCAATGGACCACGCCACGCTGGTGCGCTGGGCGGGCCGACTCGATCCGCACTTCGGCGGCGGCGGCCGCCAGCGGGCTGCGCGCGCCATCGAAGTCGCGCTGCTCACCGGCCACCCGTTATCGTGGTGGCAGCGCACCACGGCCGTCAAGGCGAACGTCGAACCATGGATGGTACGGCTGACGGCACCGCGCGCCGTGCTGCATCAGCGAATCAATGCGCGCACCGACGAGATGCTCCGCCGCGGGCTGATCGAGGAAGTTGCCACGGCACTGGCCGAGGGTGCGCCGCAAACCGGCCCGGGAATGGACAGCGTCGGCGTTCGCGAAGCGGTGGCGACGTTGACCGGATCGTTGCCGCGCGAGATGGTCGGACCGGCGGTCGCGGCGGCAACCCGTCAATACGCCAAACGGCAGGAGACCTGGTTTCGTCACCAGCTTGGCCCGGGCGTCCTGGTCCTCGACGCCACCCGACCGGCCGCGGAGGTTGCGGCCTCGATCGCCACCGAATGGAGACGCATCACCGCATGAAGATCGGCATCACCTGTTATCCGACCTATGGCGGTTCGGGCGCCGTGGCGACTGAACTCGGCCTGGAGCTTGCCCGCCGCGGCCACCAGATCCACTTCATCACGTATCAGTCGCCGTTCCGGTTGCGGGGCTATGCCCGGAACGTCTTCTTCCATGAAGTCGACACAACGACCAGCCGGTATCCGTTGTTCGAGCACTATCCCTACGAACTCGCCCTGGCGTCCCGCCAATACGAGGTCGCGTTGCAGGAGAAGCTCGACCTGCTGCACGTGCACTACGCCATTCCGCATGCCACCACCGCATATCTCGCCCGCGAGATGTTGCGGGCAAAGCACCCGCTCAAAGTGATCACCACGCTGCACGGGACCGATATCACCCTGGTGGGCCAGGAGGCATCGTTCTACGCGATTTCGCGATTCTCGATCGAACAGTCGGACGGGGTCACCGCCGTGTCGCGGTTCCTCCGCGAGGAGACGTACCGGGCGTTCGGATGCGTGCAATGCGTCATCGGCGTGATCCCGAATTTCGTCAACCTGGAAGAATACCAACCGTCGGTCGCCGCCCCGCGCGATTCGCTGGCTCCGGACGGACACCGTCTCCTGGTCCACGTTTCCAATTTCCGCGAGGTCAAGCGGGTGATCGACGTGGTGAGGGTCTTCGCCCGGCTCCGCCGCGCACTGCCGGCCTCGCTGATGAGGGTCGACGACGGCCCCGAGCGAGGGGACGCTGAGCAGGACGCGCGCGA
>JBOHRZ010000196.1:0-5888 GCA_050732975.1 Gemmatimonadales bacterium | reverse complement strand
ATCATGGACTGGCATCACCCCGACTACCTGCCGCGCCGCGACTGGGAAGCGGCGACGCGCCCCGTTGATGGCGCCGACTTCTCGCGGTTCGTCACCTATCTGCACGTGTCGGTCGACGAGATCCTCAGCAATTACGGCGACATCGACGTCCTCTGGTTCGACGGCAACTGGGAGAAGACCTGGACGCATCCGCTGGCGAAGGCGCTCTACGACGAGATCCGCGCCAGACATCCCGGCGTCATCATCAACAACCGGATCAACGGCGCCGGCACGCCCGCCGGGCAGGAGCTCGG
This sequence comes from Gemmatimonadales bacterium, assembly GCA_050732975.1. GTDB lineage: Bacteria > Gemmatimonadota > Gemmatimonadetes > Gemmatimonadales > GWC2-71-9 > Palsa-1233. Next base: position 5,595 of record JBOHRZ010000196.1, on the reverse strand, counting down.
CGACTACGGCACGCCGGAGCAGCAGATTCCCGCTACCGGCATGCCCGGCAAGGACTGGGAGTCGTGCATGACGATGAACGACAACTGGGGATACCAGGCCGCGGACCACAACTGGAAGTCGCCGCGGACGCTGGCCGATCTGCTGGTGGAGACCGCGTCGAAGGGTGGCAATCTTCTGATGAACGTCGGACCGATGGCCGATGGGCGCTTCCCGCCAGAGGCGGTGGCGCGATTGGAGATCCTGGGCGACTGGATGAGCGATCACGGCGATGCGATCTACGGCACCACGGCGTCACTCTTCGCCGACACGCTGCGATTCCGGTCGACGACGCAGGGGAAGCGCCTGCATCTCTTCGTCAGCGATTGGACGCCGGGACCGTTGCCGCTCCCCGGACTGCAGACTCGCCCGACCCGCGCGTGGGCTCGGCTCGGCGCCGGAACGCGTCTGGCGATCGCGATCACCGGCACGGAGGGGGCGGGGACGTTCGCACTCACGCTGCCCGGATCGGCGCCGGCGACGCTGCTGCCGGTGATCACGGTCGAGTTTGCCGAGGCGCCGCGGGTGGCGTAGGGCCGCCCGGCTCCCTCCACGACACCGCTCCAGGCCGGCCCGCCGTCTCAATAGATGGCCGCGGGCCCGCCGCCGGCTTCGTTCCGCGCCCGCCGCCGTGTGCCGGCGCGGTAGATCGCCCACCCGAGCAGGTTGGCGCCCACCACCACCGTGATGATCTTGGCGGCGAAGCTCGCCCAGCTCGTCACGTCGATGATCGGAAACACCGAAAGCACGATGTACAGAACCGTCACCGCGAAACCGGACGCCGCCGCGACGCGCAGCCAGAGCGGAGCCCGATCGAACCCGCGCACGCCGATCAGCGGCAGGGCGAACATCACCAGGTAGCACAGCGCGTATAGCACGCCGGCCACGTTGTCGAGGAGCTGGAACGCCTCCTGCAACCCGACGCCAACCAGACTCAGCGCTCCGAAGACCAGCGTCACCGCGCCCACGAAGAGGATCGAGTTGAGCGGTGTCCGGTATCGCGGGTGGAGCCGGGTGAACCACGCCGGCAGGATCCCGTCCCACCCCGCCACCATCGGCAGGCGCGAGTTGGCCGCGAAGATGAGATTGACATTGGCGATGTGCCGGGTCAGCAGCAGCATCGTGAGGACGGGCACGAGGTACACCGCCCAGCCGAACGAACGCAGTCCGTAGGTGAGCGCCTGCGGGATCGGGGCGATGAGGTCGATCTTGCCGGCCGGCGTGGCGGCCAGCACGGCACTGGTGCCGAGAATGAACATCACCGCGATCACCGGAGCGGCGATCAGCACCGATCGGCCGATCGCCCGCCCGGCGTCACGCGTCTCGCCAGCGAGGATCGCCACGAACTCGAACCCGGTGAGCGCACCCAGCGCCATCTTTCCGAAGATGTTTACCGAGAGCAGATTGGCCCTGGGCATCGCGGCCGCGAACGGATGATGGTCGGCCACGGTGTGATGGGTGAACGCGAAAATCGGCATTAAGAGCAGCGCGGCGAAGGTCAGCAGATGCGCCACGCCGCCGGCATCGTGGATCCATTTGCCGATCCGCAGTCCGTACAGCGACACCAGCACGATCATCGCCACCGTGAACCCGGTGATGGCGCCGTCGTACCACTTGGTGCCGGTGAGCCACGCGGCGCCGGGGCCGAGCACGTAACTGAACGTGTCGGCAATCACCACGCCGTACGACGACAGGAGGATCAGGCCGAACATCCACAGGTTCCACGCCACGAAGAACCCCGTGCCGTCATTGAACCCGATCCGTGCCCACTGGTAGAGCCCGCCTTCGAGCGGCATCCGCCGGTTGAGGAAGATCACCACCGCAGCCTGCGGCAGATAGAAGAGCGCCATCGCCAGCAGCCAGTAGACGATCTGGGAATGCCCAAGCATCGCCGCGGTTCCCACCCACTGCGCGCCCACGATGAACATGATCTGGGTGAGCACCAGGTCGCCGAGACGAAGCTCGCGCTTGAGGCCCGAACTGTGGTCGGCGACCGCCTGGACTTCGGCCGCGGCGCGGGCGTCGGTGGCGTTACCGGACACGGGGGTCACTGCACGCAGCGCTCGTGCGGATCGGTCTTCGGATGGTCGAGCTTCGGCCGATGGTCGAGATTCGCCACCAGCGCGATCGCGTCGCGCACCATGGTGATCACCCGCGCCATGTCGTCGTAGTCGATATACTGTGCCTCGTCGGTCACTTGGTGATAGTCCAGATGCTCGCCGCGTGAGAAGGCCACCGATGGAATCCCGTACCGCGCGTAGCTGTAATGGTCCGCTCGGCAGTAGTACTGCAGCGGATGTCCCGGCACATCGAACTCGTAGTTGAAATCGAACGGGACCTTCTGCGCCGCGTTGGCCGCCTCGAGCAGATTGCCGAATTCGACCGAAAGGCGCTTGGCGCCCACCACCTCCAGGTATCCCGGCCCACCCTTGGGCAGGTCCTCCTTCTGTCCGCGCCCGATCATGTCCTCGTCGATCTCTCCGACGATGGAATCGAGCGGCACCGTCGGGTGATCCGTGAACCAGGCCGAACCCAGGAGGCCGATTTCTTCTGCCGTATGATTGACGAACAGAATCGAGCGGGCCGGGCGCCGCGCCGGCGGAAGGGAAGCGAAGTATTCCGCCAGTTCGAGAAGGGCGACCGTGCCGCTGCCGTCGTCGTCGGCGCCGTTGCAGATGGAGTCGGCGCGCATCGGATGGTTCTTCCGCAGCGAATCGAGGATCACCCGCACCTGCGCATCGCCGTCCGGCGTCGTGGTCCACATGCGCGTATCGGCGCCCATCGGCCGGTAGACGCGGAGAAACGCGCGCATCGAATCGTGATCGACCGGCGCGCTGCAGATCCCGACATGATCGTTGTGCGCCGATGCCGAGACGTATTCGCCGCGCAACGCGGGATCCCGCCCCGGGAGGATGCCGATCACGTTCCGCGCCGGGGAATCCGTCGGCACATACCTCAGATCGACGCCGCCCTGGAGCGCCCTGAGCGTGGCGCCGGTCGTCAACCGGTCGAGCGGTCCGCCGGCAATCTCCTGGGCGGCCGCCGGCGTCACACTCACCACAACCGGTAACGCCTGCCGGGTCGAATCGAGGATCGGCCGCGGATTCGAGAGGCGAACGCGCGCGTCGGGTGTCAGCAGGTCGAGATCGACGATGACGAGGCCCGCGACACCGCGGAAGCGCGCGGCGCGCGCCATCCTGTTGAGGTTGGGGTCGGCACGCTCGCCGTCGGGCTCAGGGCGCACATCAAGGAGCACGATCTTTCCCGCGGCATTCTCCGCGCTGATCCAGCTCATCGTGTCGCCCGCGACGCCGCCGAACACCGCATCGACCGGTGCCTCGCCGCTGCCCCACGGCGTCTGTGATACCGCCACCTGGTTGCGAATCACGTAGTCCCGGCCGAGCACCAGCGCGTGGCCGCCGCTCACTCTGATCTCGCGGCTTCGCGGTTTCGCGACGACGAACGGCACGGTCTGGAACCAGCCCCCCTGTTCGCCTCCCGGCGTGAGCCCGAGTCGCTTGAACTCCGACGCGACGTAGTCGGCGGTCTTGAAGTCGCCGGCGGAGCCCGTATAGCGGCCTTGCATGGAATCGTCGGCGATAGCGTAGAGCCGCGTCCTGAGATCGGCTACGGTAATGGCCGCCGAGGTCTTCGCGCGCGGCGATTGAGCCGAAATGACGCCAGCGAAGAAGATCAAACCGAGGAGCGTGCAGGTCAACGTTGAGCGCATCGGGCCACCATGGTCGAAGAGACGACGGCACCTCTTACGATGGATCGGGGAAGGAAGCTACCTGCCGCCGCGACTACCAGATCCGCACCCGCTGTGCGGGCGGCAGGTACAGACTGTCGCTCGGCGCCACGTTGAACGCCGTGTACCACGCATCGATGTTGCGCACCGGGCCGTTGATCCGATCGCTGCGCGGACTGTGCGGATCGGACACCACCTGCTGGCGGACCGCGGCTTCGGTCAGCTTGCCGCGCCACGCCTGCGCCCACCCGAGGAAGACGCGCTGGTCGCCCGTGACCCCGCCGAGCACCGGCGATGCCTGGCCGTGCAGCGACGCGCGATAGGCATCGAGCGCCAGCGTCACGCCGCCCAGATCGGCGATGTTCTCGCCCAGCGTCAACTCGCCGTTGACATGCACACCCGGCAACGGCTGGAACGCGGAATACTGCGTGGCGAGCACGCGGGCGCGCGCCTCGAACGCTCGCGCATCCGCCGGTTGCCACCAATCGCGAAGGCGGCCCTCGGCGTCGACCTTGCGCCCTTCGTCGTCGAAGCCATGGGTCAGCTCGTGCCCGACCACGGCGCCGGCGGCACCGTAGTTCACCGCCGGATCGGCGTTCGGATCGAAGATCGGCGGCTGCAGGATACCGGCCGGAAACACGATGTCCCGCAACGATCCATTGTAGGCGTCGTTGGTCTGCGGCGTCATCAGCCAGTCGGAACGGTCCACGGGTCCGTGCATACGATCCACGTAGAAATCCCAGTCCGCGGCCGCGGCGCGCCGGGCGTCGCCGAGGAGATCGTCGTCGCGAAGCACCAGCCTGGTGTAGTCGCGGGGACGATCGGGATAGCCGACCTTGATGGTGTACGTGTCGAGCTTCTTCAGCGCCTCGGCACGCGTCGGCGGACTCATCCAATCGAGCTGCTCGATCCGGGTGCGATAGGCCGCCTTGAGGTTGGCCACCAGCTCCTCGATCTTCGCCTTCGCCGACGGCGGGAAGTAGCGCGCGGTGTACAGCTCGCCCGAACCAAAGCCGACACTGCCGAATCGGTCGAAGCGGTCGCCAGCGAGGTAGTCGCCGCCGGCGATCGCGTGCACTGCGCGCTTCCAGCGCGCCTTCTCCGCCTGCTGGCCGGCGAGGGTGCTGTCGTGCAGCGCGAAGAAAGCGTGCGTGAACTGCGATGACAGGAAGGGAGCGGCCTGGTACGCCACACTGAACGCCTGCCACGCCTGCAGCGTGGCGATCGGGGTGCGGGCAAAGACGGCGGCGATCGAGGGAAAGGCACTCTTCTCGCCGACCACCACGCGCGTCACACTCGCGAGTCCCGCCTCCCGCAGGAACGCCTTCCAGTCGAATCCCGGGGCGAACCGCACCAATGCGTCCACCGACATCGGGTTGTATTCGGCGTTCATGTCGCGCTGCTGCACCTTGTTCCAGTTCGCCCGCGCCACCGCGGTCTGGAAAGCGACCACATCGGCGGCGCGCGCGTCGGCATCGGGCCAGTCGATGAGGCGAAGGAACATCGCCACGTCGTGCTCGAACGCCGCGCGCGTGGCCGCGAACCCGGGGGTGAGATAGTAGTCGCGGTCGGGAAGAGTCAGCCCCGCCTGGTTGAGGTAGACTGAATAGATCGTCGGATCCTTGAGGTCGACGTCGATGTAGACGCTGAACAGCGGCGCGTAGAAGTCCCGCGAGCTGCGCCCGGTGAGCGCCGCGACCGCGCTGGTGGTCGTCGCCGCGCGGATGCTGTCGAGGGTCGGTGCCAGCGGCGCGGTGCCGGCCTGCTCCACCGCTGTCGAGTTCATGAACGACCGCCAGTACGCGCCGAT
>JBOHRZ010000195.1:0-5911 GCA_050732975.1 Gemmatimonadales bacterium | reverse complement strand
GCCGTGAAGGTGCTCGAAACATTACGCGGCGAAGCGCCGCGGTTCTTTGCGGACTTCGAATTGTACTGTGCCGAGGACGGCGAGCGCGCGGCGCGCGTGACGTATCACAAGATCTGACCGGGGAGGAACCCGCGATCACCATCGATCGCTGTGTCTGCCGGCAGGTGCTGTTTGCCGACCTGCTACCGATGGCGCGGTTGCACCGATGGCGGCTCGCCGACCTCACCGCCGCGACCGGCTGCGGCGGGCAGTGCGGCCTGTGCCGGCCCTATCTTGCTGCCATGCTGCGTGACGGCACCACCGTCTTTCATGCGGTCCTCCCGCCGCTCGACGGCGGAGTGGGCTGATGCCGAGCGCGCTGGTCGCAGCTACGCTGCTGGTCTACTGGCTCTCGGTGGGGCTGTTCGTCTCCCACAACCGCGACCTCGGCCTTGCCGCGGCCGCGGTGTCGAGCTTCATGACGTTGCTGGTGCTCCGCAAGGAACGGGAAATCGCGCGGACCCAGCAGACCTCACTCGAGAAGGCGCTGGCCGCCTCGGCCCGCCGCAATCGCGAGCTTGACCGCCTTGGCGATCTCTCGTCGGCGCTGCTCGGCGGCAACGACTTCACCACACTCAACCGCCAGGTGGCGCAGGCCGCGGCGGATCTGCTCGACGCCGAAGGCGGCGCGATCATGCTCACGGTGGAGGAGGGGCGCTTTCTCCGTATCGTGGCGGGCGCCGGGCCGCTGCTCGCGGCAGTCGGGTCGCTGGTGCCGATCGACCGGTCGCTGGTCGGCGAGGTCGTGTCCACGGAGCAACCGCTGCTGGTCGAGAACGTCGACGCCGATTCCCGCAGCTACCGGCAGGGACAGCTCACCGGACGCCTGACCAGCGCGGCCATCGTGCCGCTGACGTCCGCAGGTCTGGTTGTCGGCACGCTCAGTGCCTACAACCGCAAGGACGGCCAGCCGTTCGTGCAGCACGATCTGCAACTGCTCGAGACGTTGGGCGACCAGGTCGTCCTCGGGCTCGATCGCACCGCGGCGCTCGAGGAGCTGCGCCGCAACGAACGCATGCTTGCGACCAAGAACAAGGAGTTGCAGCGGGTCACCCAGCTCAAGAGCGAATTCCTCGCCAACATGTCGCACGAGCTGCGTACGCCGCTCAACGCGGTCATCGGATTCTCCGATCTGCTGCTCACCGAAGGCCTCGGGCCGATCGACGGGCAGCAGCGCGAGTTTCTCGAAGCGATCCTTCGCAACGGCCAGCACCTGCTCGAGCTCATCAACGCGGTGCTCGACCTGTCCAAGATCGAAGCCGGGCGCATGGTGCTCTCGCTCACGCCGTGCGATGTACGGGAGGCCATCACCGGTGCCGTCACGGACACGCTCTCGCTCCGGACGGCGAAGCACCAGCAGTGCAACGTGGATCTTGCCGAGAACACCTCGCTCGAGGTGCTCGCCGACACGGTCCGCATCCGGCAGATCCTGTTCAACCTGCTCTCCAACGCTTCGAAGTTCACCGGCGACGGCGGCAAGATCGGCGTGTCGGCGGTGCGCACCATCGCGCCGATGCCGACCGTGCCGTACGGATCAGCGATGCCGGCAGGCGCGATGCCGGCGATGGCGACCCGCGATGTCGTGTGGGTTTCGGTGTCGGACTCGGGGATCGGGATCAAGCAGGAAGATCTTCCCCGGCTCTTCCAGGAGTTCTCGCAGGTCGATTCGTCATCACGGCGTGCGGCGCAGGGGAGCGGACTCGGCCTCGCGTTGTCGAAACGGTTCGTGGAGATGCACGGCGGTCAGATCGGCGTCGAGTCGGTCCACGGCAAGGGAAGCACCTTCTGGTTCCTGCTGCCGGTGGACGGGCCGCCCAAGTAACGCCCGGCGGGAAGTCGCCGGTGCGCCACCCCGGGCGACGACGCGATCCGCTTCACCAGGTACCGGCCAGCTCGGCCCGCGCCTCCCACGCCGCAACGCGTGGCGCCAGGATCCGGGCCGCGAGCCGCGCCACCGGCTCGTCGTCGTCCCGGAACCAGCCCGGCGATTCGCTGGCGAGGCAGAGCCAGCCGACGAATTCGCCGCCGACATCCAGCCGCGATGCTACCACGCCCCGCATCCGTCCCGCGCTGCGCCGGTCGGCCGGGCCCGGCCACACCAGTTCGCCGTCGTGCAGATCGGCAATCCGCAGCAGTTCGCGACCGCCGAAGTGGCGGACCATGGTGTCGATCGCCTCCGACTCGGGCTGCTCCAGGTGGATCCGTGGCGCGGCGGTGCGGTCGAGCGAAAGAAGCGTCCAGCATTCGGGAGCTGGTGCCGCGGCGATCAACTCGAGACGATCGTGCGGCAGCTGATTCGCCAGCGCGTCGGAACAGAGCTGCACCAGTTCGCCGCCGTCACGAGCCCGATCGATCGCGTCAAGGAGCCCCTCGGTGACACCGGCCACCATCGCGGTTCGCTCGTCGCTGGCTGGCGATGGTACCACCCATGCCTGGGCCGCGAGCCGCCGGCAGCCGGTTGCCAGCTGGCCGGCAATGCGGTGCAGGGTGCGATGGCTGCCGAGGCCATATGCAGCCTCCGAAAAGCTTGCCACCAGTAGGAGTCCAACGTCCTGCACCTCGGCGCGGATCGGGACGGCCATCGCCGCACCGTACCCGGCCCGCATCACGAGGTCCTCCAGCGCGTAGAGCGACTCCTGGGCGACCAGCGGCTCCGCCGCCGGCGGCGAAATGCGGTCCTCCTCCAGCCCGGCCGGGCCCACCAGGATGTGTCCACCGCGCGACGGGTACAGCCAGCAGGCCACCAGGTCGGCGGGCATCTCGTTGGCTACGGCATGCCGCAACGCCTCGTGCCATGTCGCCATCTCGGCGTGGCTCGGCCGGCGACCCGGCCAGGCCAGCAGCTGGACGAAGAGGGGAGCAGACGGCGGGATTTCCGGATCCACGTTGTTCCGGGTCGCATGGGCTGTGCCATCGCGGCGGCGAGCGGCGCGACCGCCCGGCTGCGCCTCCACCTCGCTATATACCCCCCGGTGGTATATTTGAATCACATCATCCCGGGGGAAAGCCATGGCTGAGGTGACGCTGCAGATCGAGGGAATGTCGTGTTCCCACTGTCTCAACGCGGTGAATCAGGCGCTCAGCGCGATACCGGGCGCGACGGTCCGCACGGTGGAGATGGGCCGGGCGGTCGTCGACTTGACGGGGCCTGCCGGCGCGCAACAACTGGTGGCGGCGGTATCGAAGGCAGGATATCCCGCGACGGTCGCGCAGGGATAGCGGAACCGGTGTCCGTCTCGGTCACGATTCCGGTGGGCGGGATGCATTGCGCCGCATGCCAGTCGCGGGTGCAGCGTGCGCTGGAGCACGAGCCCGGCGTAGAGAGTGCGGCGGTGAACCTGATGCTGGCCAACGCGTCGGTGCGCTACGACCCGCACGCCACCGCACCGGAGCGTCTGGTCGAGGCAATCCGCGCCACGGGATACGGCGCCGACATGCCGAAGATGGAGACGTCGCCGATCGCGGAGCAGGAAGCGCGCGAGCGGGAACAACTCGGCGAGTTTCTCTCGCTGCGTCGCAGGGCGGTCGTGGCATTGCTCGCCGGCGCGGTGGCGATGCTCTTCTCGGTGCCGCTCATGGCGGGTTCCGCCGGATCGGCGACCGTCGATCCACTGATGCGGTCGGCGATGCGGGTCGTCGAGCCGTTCTTCCGGCGCACGCTGCCGTGGTTGTTCGCGATTCCTCGCGCCACCATCACGGGCGTCTTGCTGGTGGTGACCGTGGTGATCATGGCCTGGGCGGGGCGCCACTTCTACGTGAGGGCGTGGCGAGCGTTGCTGCATCGCACCGCCGACATGAACACGCTGATCGCAGTCGGCACCGGCGCGGCGTTCCTCTATTCGGCGGTTGCCACCGTGGCGCCGGAGATGTTCACCAGCCGCGGGGTGGCTCCCGACGTGTATTTCGAGGCGGTGCTGCTGATCACCGGATTCATTCTCACCGGCAACGCCCTTGAGGCACGCGCCAAGCGACGGACCACTGTCGCGCTGCGCCGGCTCGCCGCCCTGCAGCCGGTGGCCGCGCGCGTTCTCCGCGGCGGCGAAGCGGCCGACGTGCCGATCGGCGAAGTGGTGCACGGCGACATCGTGCTGGTACGACCGGGTGAGCGGATCGCCGTGGACGGCGACGTCGTGGCGGGCGAGAGTGCCGTCGACGAGTCGATGCTCACCGGCGAATCGGTTCCGGTCGTCAAGCAGCCGGGCGACCGCGTGGTCGGAGCCAGCATCAACGGCGAGGGTTCGCTGCAGGTCCGTGCCACGCGACTCGGCGCCGAATCGGCGCTGGCAGGCATCGTGCGGTTGATGCGTGAGGCGCAGGGATCCCGCGCGCCGGTGCAACTGCTCGCCGACCGGATCAGCGCCATCTTCGTGCCATCCATCATCGGACTCGCGATGGTGACCTTTGTAGTCTGGATGATCGCCACGCCGCAGTTTCCGGTCATCCGTGCGTTCGCCGCGGCCGTTGCGGTGCTGATCATCGCCTGTCCCTGCGCCATGGGCCTCGCCGTGCCGACGGCCGTGATGGTGGCGACCGGACGCGGCGCGCAGCTTGGTATCCTGATCAAGGGCGGCGATGTATTGCAGCGCGCCGGCGACGTCGACACGGTGGTACTCGACAAGACGGGGACCATCACGATGGGAAAGCCGGCGGTCACCGACGTGGTCGTGCTCGACGCCGCGCGAAGCGAAGATGCACTGCTGGCGAACGCGGCGGCGGTGGAGTCGCACTCGCAGCATCCGCTGGCGGCGGCGATCGTCACCGAAGCGTTGCGCCGTCACCTGTCCTGGCCCGAGGTGACCGCGTTCCGCTCGTTCAGCGGCCTGGGCGCGTCGGGCACCGTCGGCGGAAGCCCGGTGGTAGCTGGCACGCTCGACCTTGTCGAGCGGACGGCCCCGGCGTCGGCGGCGGCGCGGGCAGCGGTGTCGCGCCTCGCGGCAGCCGGCCGGACTCCGGTGGTTGTCGCATCCGGCGGCCGCATCATCGGCGTGATCGGCCTGGCCGACCCCCTCCGCGCCGAGACGCGCCCCGCCGTCAACCGCCTCGCGGCCATGGGGCTCCATCTGGTGCTGCTTACCGGCGACCGGCGCGAGGTTGCCGATGCGATCGCGGCCGAAGCGGGAATCGGTTCCGTGGTGGCCCAGGCGCTCCCGGCCGACAAGGTCGCCCGCGTCGAGGAACTGCAGCGCGGCGGCCGGGTGGTCGCGATGGTGGGTGACGGCGTCAACGACGCGCCGGCACTGGCCCGTGCCGATCTGGGGATCGCCATGGGTGGCGGCACGGCCGTGGCGGGTGCCGCCGCCGATGTGACGATCATGCGCGACGATCCGCGCGCCGTCGCGCAGACGATCGAACTGTCGCGCACCACGATGCGGACCATTCGCCAGAATCTCTTCTGGGCGTTCGGCTACAACGTCGTGGCGATTCCCATCGCCGCCGGCGTGCTCTACCCGGTGGCGGGCATCCTGCTCAGTCCGGTGATCGCCAGCGCGGCGATGGCGATGAGCAGCGTCACCGTGGTCGGCAACTCGCTCCGGCTTCGAAAGGCCCTGTCATGACCGAGCCCGCTTCCCGTCGCGCGCCGGCCCACGCCGTTCACGTTCCCGAAGAGACCCGGGAACTCCTTGCGAAGCGCCTGCGGCGGATCGAGGGCCAGGTCCGCGGGCTGCAGAAGATGGTCAACGACGAACGTTACTGCGCCGATATCCTGGTGCAGATTTCGTCGGTACAGGAGGCGTTGCGCGGCGTGGGACGGGTGCTGTTGCACAATCACCTGACCCATTGCGCCAGCGCGGCGATCCGTTCCGGTGATCCCGCCGAAGGAGACCGGGTGATCAGCGAACTGGTCGAACTGTGGGGGCGATGATCAGGGCTT
>JBOHRZ010000194.1:0-5913 GCA_050732975.1 Gemmatimonadales bacterium | reverse complement strand
AGACGTTGGAATCCACGATAGCGTTCATGGCGTGGCGGAATCCGTCATCGATCGCCAGGCGGACGGATCGTCCAGCGATCAGTTCTTCGCGGATCCGCTCGAAGATCAGTACGTTGGCGTCCACCGCGATGCCGACCGACAGCACCAGGCCCGCGAGTCCCGGGAGCGTGAGGGTGGCCTGCACGGCCGCCAGCCCGGCCAGCGTGAACAGGATATACAGCGCCAGCGCCGCGACCGCGAGAATGCCCGCGCCGCGGTAATACCCCACCATGATCAGCACCACAAGGACGGTGCCGACCAGGCCGGCGACCATGCCGTCGCGGATCGAGTCCTGGCCCAGCGACGCGCCCACCTGCCGGTCCTCGAGAATCTTGAGCGGGACCGGAAGCGCGCCGGCCTTGAGGGTGAGCGCCAGGTCCTGCGCTTCGGCCAGGGACCGGTTGCCGAGCTCGATCTGGCCGTGCTGGTCGATGCGGCTCTGAATCACCGGCGGGCGGCCTTCGACACGGTCGCCGAGGATGATCGCCATGTAATCGCCGACGTGCCTGCTGGTCTCGGCACCGAAGGTCCGGCCGCCGGATCGGTTCAAGGTGAAGGTCACCACCCGCTTCTGCGTCAGCGGATCGATCTCGGCGGCGGCGTCGACGAGCTGGTCGCCGGTGATGATCGCCTTGTTGGACAGGGCATACAGCAGGCGGTATTGCTGCGTTCCCACCGAGAGCGGATCCTGCGACCACCGGAAGTCGATGCCGCGGGGAAAGGCGTGGAGACTGTCAGCGAGCTTGAGCAGCGTGTCGACGCGGGGATACGCCGTCTCCTGGACGGCGTACTCACCGGGAATGGGGTCCAGGCCGACGTCCGATCCCGGATGGATCAATTCGGCGAGCGCCGTCGAGGTGGTCGTATCGGTGCGCGCCGCGGCGGTGTCGCTCGCGGCCTTTTTCGTCGTGTCGCTGAGCGCCGTCTTCTTTGCCGTGTCGCCGCCGAGTAGCGCGGCCACACCATTGTTAGCGGCCGGAGCTGCCGTTCCCTTGATGCCGATGCCGGCGAGGGCGCGATCCATGGCCGGAAGTGCCGCGTCCAGCGCGCCGGTCTTGTCGGTCATCCGGAATTCGAGGTGGGTGTTCGCGGCCACCACCGCGCGGGCGCGTTCGGGATCGGTGAGCCCCGGCAATTCGACCACGATCTCACCGGTGCCGATCTTCTGGATCAGCGGTTCGCTCACCCCGAACTGATCGATGCGCTTGCGAAGCACGTTGAGCGCCAGATCCACGGCCAGGGCGGGATCGGGGACCTTGGTCGACGAGGTGTCGAGTCCCACCCTGAGATGCATGCCGCCCTGGAGATCGAGGCCGTATTTGATCGGAATGTGCTTTCGCTGCACGTCGACCATCGATCCCTGGGCGTTGCGCTCGCGCACGGTGATGTCGCGCGGCAGGAGGTAGATGATCGACGCGAGAATAAGCACGCCGATGAGGATCAACCGATTGCGGATCGTTGAAAGCATCGTTACTCAGGCGCCGTGACTGGCGCATCAAGGTCCACGCGGGCGTCGGCAAGCAGCGCCATCGCCAGCAGGCGGTCATCCTCCAGCTGTCGCCGGAGCGCCGCCACGCCATCGAAGCGGCGAATCTCGCGCATGTGCGCCACCCATTCAACCCGCACCCAGCGATGGTACAGGTCGCCGCTGAAGCCGAACAGGTTGATTTCGAGCAGACGGCGGGTGGCGTCGAAGGTCGGGCGCCGCCCCTGGTTCATCATTCCGCCGAAACGTCCCAACGGCGTCTCGACGATCACGGCATAGACCGCATCGGGCGGCAGCAGTTTGCGCGGCGGCACGCCGAGGTTGATGGTCGGGAAGCCGATGCTGCGACCGCGGCGTTCTCCCCGGAGGACTTCGCCGGCAACCGCATAGCGGCGCCCAAGCAGCGACGCCGCACGGCCGAGGTCGCCGCGGGCCACCGCGGCGCGAATCGCGGTGCTCGACACCGGCGTCCCGTCCACCACGACTGGCTCGACGACGTCGACAGAAAACCCGCGCGCGGCGCCCAGCTGCCGGAGCGTGGCGACGTCGCCACTGCGGCCGCGGCCGAAACCATGGTCGTGCCCGATCACCAGGCCACGCATGCCGCATCGCGCCAGAAGAACGGTATCGACGAAATCCTCCGGCGATTCGGCGGCCATCGACCGATTGAACCCGAGGACCAGCATCCGTTCCACCGGACTCGAGGCGATTGCTTCGACGCGCTCGACGGGGGTGGTGAGCCGCGCGGGCGCCGCGGCGGGGTTGAGCACCTCCAGCGGGTGCGGCTCGAACGTGACGACGACGCTGCTGCGCCGCAACCGGGCCGCGTGTTGCGCCGTTTCCTCCAGCACCGCGCGGTGACCCAGGTGGACGCCGTCGAAGGTCCCGACCGTGACCACGCTCTCGCCCGCCGCGATCATGCCTGCGCCTCGAAGACCACCACCGGGTGCCACCAGCCGGCGCGCCCTTCGGCCGCGGCGACAAGGCGTCCATCGGGCGCCACCAGCGCGGCGGCGCCTTCGCGCGGTTGCTGCTGTGGCACCGCCCGGCCGAAGCCGAGATCGCGGCGGGCGGGATCGTCGACGACTTCGGTCGGCATGCCCGGCAGGAGCGCGGCTGCGGGCATCAACGATTCGGGCGTGACATCGCCGGGAGCGATCGCGGCGTCGACTGCAAACGGACCGACGGCGGTGCGGCGAAGTTCCGCGCAATGGGCGGGAAAGCCGAGCAAATCGCCGGCATCGCGCGCCAGCGCACGGAGGTACGTTCCCGCCCCCACCTCCGCCTCGACGGTGAGATCGGGCGGCGACCACTCGATCAGCTCGAGCCGGTGCACCGTCACCGGAACCGGTGGCAGTTCGAATTTCTCGCCGCGTCGCGCCAGCTTGTGGCTCCGCGACCCGGCCACGTGCTTGGCGCTGAACGCCGGCGGCCGTTGCGGGTAGTTGCCGGTCAGTCGCGCCAGCATCGAGCGGACGGCGTCGATCTCGGGCCACAGGTCCGGCGATGCACGCCGGATCACGGTGCCGGTCGCGTCGTCGGTGTCGGTCGCCGTGCCGAAGCGAATCACGGCGTGATACTGCTTCGACATCCCGGTCACGAACCGTGCCAGCCGGGTGGTGCGCCCGACCATTACCACCAGCAGCCCGGTGGCGAACGGGTCGAGCGTTCCGCCGTGGCCGACCGCCCGGGTATCGAGACGACGGCGAATCACCGCCACGGCATCGTGCGATGTCCAGCCGGCCGGTTTGTCGATGAGGATCCCGCCGCCAACGATGGTCACGACGACTCCCGGTCGTGTTTGAGATCGGCGAGGATCTGATCGATGCGCTGCGCGTGTTCGAGGCCGCGATCCAGCACGAAGTGGAGTTCGGGCACCGTTCGCGTGGTCAGCGTTCTGGCCACCAGGCGGCGCAGGAACCCGGCGGCACTCTGCAATCCTTCGACCGCGGCGGCGCGCTCTTCGGGTGTACCGTGCGGGAGCACCCGGATGGTGGCGTGACTCAGGTCGCGGGTGACTTCGACCCCGCTCACGGTGACCATGCCGATGCGCGGATCGCGGACATCGCCGCGCAGCAGCGCCTCCGCCAGCGTGGCGCGAATGCTCTCGCCGACCTGCTCAGGCCGCCGTGACCGGCCCCGGGCGGGCATCGGTGCTCAGGCCTGGGCGGCGGCGGAGGCGGCCAGGGTGCGCTTGACCTCCTCGAGACGGAACGCTTCGATCCGGTCGCCGACCTTGAGATCGTTGAAATTCTCGATGGCAATACCGCATTCGAGCCCTTCCTTGACTTCCTTGACGTCGTCCTTGAACCGTTTGAGCGACGCCAGGGCGCCGTCGTACACCGGGACGCCGTCGCGCACCACCCGCACCCGGGCGGTGCGCGGAATGGTGCCGTTGCGAACCACGGACCCCGCCACGGTTCCCACCCGGCTGACCTTGAAGATCTCCAGCACCTCGGCCTCGCCGAGCACGGTCTCTTTTTCCTCCGGCTTGAGGAGGCCTTCGAGGGCGTTGCGAACGTCGGCGACGGCCTCGTAGATGATGCGATAGGTGCGGATGTCGACCCCTTCGCGCTCGGCCGCAGTGCGAGCGTTCGCGTCGGGCCGCACGTGGAAGCCGAGGATGATGGCGCCGGAGGCCTTGGCGAGCAGTACGTCGCTCTCACTGATCTGGCCGACGCCGCGCAGCACGATGTCGACGCGCACTTCGCTGGTGCCGAGCTGCGCCAGCGCGTCCGCGAGCGCTTCGGCGGGGCCGCCCTGATCCGCCTTGATGATGATCCGCAGTTGCGAGACGGCGCCTTCCTTGAGTGCCCGCGAGATGTCTTCGAGGGTACCGCCCCGGGCCGACCGCCGGTTCTGGGCCTCGCGCTCCAGGCGCTGTCGTTTCTGGGCGATGTCCCGCGCCTCGTTGGCGTCGGCGACGACGACGAACGTGTCGCCGGCCAGCGGCACGCCATCGAATCCGAGCACCTGCACCGGCATCGACGGACCGACCCCATCGAGCTGATTGCCACGTTCATCGAACAGCGCGCGGACCCGTCCGGAGAACTTGCCGCAGATGAAATTCTCCCCGACGTGCAAGGTCCCCTTCTGGATCAGGATGGTCGCCAGTGGTCCCTTGCCGGGATCGAGCGTGGCTTCGATCACCGAACCGTGCGGCGTGGCGTCGGGGTTCGCCTTGAGCTCGAGCACTTCGGCCTGAAGCAGGATCTGCTCCAGAAGCTGCGGCACGCCCTGTCCTGTCTTGGCGGAGATATCGGCGCTGAGCACCTTGCCGCCGAATTCCTCCAGCACGACGCTGTGTTGCAGCAGGTCCTGCTTCACCTTCATCACATTGGCGCCGGGGAGGTCGATCTTGTTGATCGCCACCACCAGTGGAACGCCGGCGTTGCGGGCGTGGGAGATGGCTTCCACGGTCTGCGGCATGACCTGATCGTCAGCCGCCACGACCAGCACGACGATGTCAGTGACCTGAGCGCCGCGGGCGCGCATCGCGGTAAACGCTTCATGACCCGGCGTATCGAGGAAGGTGATCGCCTTGCCGTTCGGCAGCTGGATGTGATAGGCACCGATGTGCTGGGTAATGCCACCCGCCTCGCCCGCCACGACGTTGGCCTTGCGCACGTAATCGAGCAACGACGTCTTGCCGTGATCGACGTGACCCATGATCGTGACGACGGGCGGCCGCGGCTGCAGCTCACCGGTTTCCTCGGCGGCGACCGGTTCCACCTCGGCGTGGTATTCCTGCTCCTTCACCGCTTCGAAGCCGAATTCCGACGCGATCAGCTCGATCTGGTCGAAGTCGAGGCGCTGGTTCACCGTGACCATCAGGCCGAGTTCCTTGAAGGCGAACGCCACGATCTGATTGGCGGGCACCTTCATCGCCTCGGCGAGTTCGCTCACGGAAATGAACTCGTTGACTCGAATGCGAGTCTTCTCGAGCTCCTTCTCCTCGGCGACGCGCGACGCGATGATTTCGCGATAGGTCGGCTCGTCGGAGCGCGACTTCTTGCGCCCGTGCGTTCCGCGCATCCCCTGCAGCGTCTTGAGGATGTTGGCCTGGACCTGATCCTGGTCGACGAAGCTGCGCTTCCCCTTCTTGCCTTTCTTGCGGCCACCACCGGGCGCCGCGTCCGGGCCGAAGTTGCGCTGCGGCGGCGGAGTGACCGGCGTGGCCGACGAGAACACCGGACGCGGGCGGCCACCGCCCCCTCCCGGACCCCGCCCGGCGGGCGGCCCAGACCGTGGCGTGCTGGCGGGCGGGCGCTGGACCCTGGGTGGAATGAACGGCGCTCCGCCCGCGGCGCGCGGCGGCGCGGCGGGACGGGGTGGCGCAAACGGGCGCGGCGGCGGTGGCGGCGCAGATGCCGCGGCCGGAGCCACTG
>JBOHRZ010000193.1:0-5990 GCA_050732975.1 Gemmatimonadales bacterium | reverse complement strand
GGCGTACGCCACCGGGCTGGCTGAGGCGGGCGCGCGTGACCTGCACGTCTGGTGGTTCACGACGGCGGTCCGGCTCACCCTGCTCTCCGGCGCACCCTACACACCGATGGTCGCGCAGGACATCAATGGTGACGGGTTGGCGAATGACAGGGCCTTTGTCCCGAGGCCGGTCGGCGCCGACACCGGGCTCGCCACCCAGATGTCCGCGCTCCTCGCGACCGCGCCGGCCAGCGCACGCCAGTGCCTGGAAGCGCAACTCGGGGCGATCGCGGCCGCCAACAGCTGCCGCACGCCGTGGCAGGCCCGCTTCGATCTCAGTGTCGCCTTCACGCCGCCGCAGAGCCTGGGCTTTGGCAGCCGGCTGAAGGTGACCGCGACGATGCTCAACGCCGGCGGCGCACTGGTCCGGCTCGCGGGACTGGAGAACACACCGCTTGGGCAATCGGCGTCGAGCACGGCGGTCGACGCTCGCCTGCTCTATGTTACCGGATTCGATCCGGCGACGCGTAGCTTCGCCTACCGGGTCAACCAATTGTTCGGTGAGCCCATCGACTATGGCAGCGCGCGCCACCGGTATCCCGCATTCGAGCTCCAGGTGGGGATCGAGTACCGGCTGGGTTATCCGCCGACGAATCCGGCGGCTCGCAGGCTCGGCCTCCTACAACCCGGCAAGGACTCGGCGCAGATGGCCGCACAGGTGCGCGCTGCAATCCTGAGCCGGTTCTTTCGGGTGAGCCCGATCGCGGAGATCCTGGCGCTCAGGGATTCACTCGGACTCACGCCCGATCAGGTCACCAACATCGAGGCCGTGTCCCGGGAGTTCGACCGTCGCCTCGACTCGCTGGTCGCGCCGGTCGTCGCCTTTGCGGTGATGCGGGGCAAGGAACTCACCACGGCGGAGCTGAACCAGCACAGTATGTCGATCAGTTCGCCGCTACGCGGCCTCCAAACTACCGAACGTCAGAAGGCCGTCACATTCCTCCTGCCGGAACAGAGGATCAAGCTCACCACCATCACCCGGATTCCATGACCATGCGCATCGCCACGCTCTTGCTCGCGATCGCTGCGAGTCGCGCTTCCGCCCAACTGCCGGGTCCTGTTGCGCTCAGGCCCGCCGACGCGGCCATACCAAGGCCCATACAACGGCTGGTCGCTGGCGCCGGAGACGGCGTCCGCGAACTCCGTGATGGTCGCGTGATCGTGTCTGACAGCGGTCACATGAAGGTGATCGACTTCAAGAAGGGGACGGTCACTCCGATCCCGCAAGCGCTGCCGGGCCCTGTCATCGCAATCGCCGGCGACTCGACAATCGTCGTAACCCACGGCGGCTGGATCTTCCTGGACGGAGCCCAAGCGATCGGGATGCTTCCGGCGACCAACCCCGTCGTGGCGGCTGCCGGCTATATCCGGAGCGCCGATACCGCCGGCTTCGTGCTCGCAATACGCCGACGCAAGACTGACTCCTCCGACGTCATCCGTATCAACCGCAGAACTGGTGCGGAGGAGCTCGTGGCCGAGATCTATACCTTCCCCGGTGTCCCGGGTGGTGTCCCTGCGCCGTTGTACCAAGTCAGCGAGCATGCACTGCTCACACCTGAAGGCGCGGTTGCGGTGCTGCGTACCGCGCCATACCGCGTCGACTGGCGGTCGCCAAACGGCACATGGACCGTCGGACAACCGATTCCCGTGCCGACGGTCAGATTCGACGAGCGGGAGAAGCACGCGGTGCTGGCGTATGAGAACACGATATACCCCTGGAGTCCCAAGTATTCTGCGCTCCCTGACGCTTGGTGGCCGGCGACAGTGGTGCACTCGACCGGATCGCCGCCACCGCTGATCACGCCCGAGGGCGATCTGCTCGTCTCGAGGACGCCGACGGCCGACTTCCCGGGGACGCGGTATGATATCGTCAATCGTCAGGGCGGCGTCGTCCGGCAGATCGTGCTCCCAGCCGACGAGTTGATCGCCGGCTTCGGCGCTCAGTCCGTGTACGTGCGCGTCGTCGACCATGGCAAGCTCATTCGGTTGGAGCGGCACCCGTGGCCATAGAGAGGTCGCGCGGTGGACCGTCCGCCTCCCCCCCCTCCCGAGCGAAAGCAGCTGGGCTAGCCACGGCCGATCGATCGCCCTATCGTAATACGTCAACCCGATCGATGAGGGCGCCATGGCCGTGGTGACGATCTCCCCGAAGTTCCAGGTGGTGATCCCGCTCGAAGTGCGTGAAGCGATGGGACTGCAGCCGGGCCAGAAGGTGCAGGTGCTGCAGTTCGAGAACCGCATTGAATTCATCCCGGTGCGCGCCATGCGCAGCATGCGCGGGTTCCTGAAAGGGATCGACACCCGGGTCGTGCGCGACCGGGACCGGGTGTGAACGTCGTCGATTCCTCGGCCTGGCTTGAGTACTTCGCCGATGGTCCCCGGGCCGCGCGCTTCGCGTCGGCAATCGAAGCGACGGATGAATTGCTGGTGCCGTCAGTCGTCGAACTCGAGGTCACCCAGCGCGTGCTCCACCAGCGTGGCGAGGATGCGGCCCTCGAGGTCGCCGCGTTGTTACGTCAGGGCCAGGTCGTTCCGCTTGACGGGGACCTCGCTCTGGTCGCGGCGCGGACCGGCGTTGACCACAAACTCCCGCTGGCCGACAGCATCATCTTCGCGACCGCCGAACGATTCGACGCCACGCTCTGGACGATGGACGCCGACTTCAAGGGGCTGCCGAACGTCCGGTATGTGGCAAGAGGTCGTTAGCGGCGTCGTTTTCCTGGCGGCCGGCGCGATCGCCGCGCCAGCCCAGGCTCCGCAGCCTCTGGCCTTCGCGATCCGCGAGGACAACGACTACTTCAATCTCTGGCAACGCCGCCGGGACCGCCCCGACGACGAGTACACCCAGGGTCTCCAATTGAGCATCGCGTGGTCGCGGCGTCCGCTCCTCCGCATGCCGGGTATTCTCGACGGCTCCGCGTGCGCACGCGACGGCGATCCGCGCGTACGATGTGTCCGGCTCGATGCTGCGATCGGGCAGCAGATGTACACGCCGGACGTCGACAGTCCGCAACTCCTCCCGGGCCAGCGTCCATACGCGGGCTGGCTTTACGTCGCGGTCGGCGAGACGTCCGAAAGCGTTCGTGACTTCGATCGGCTGGATGCGACAGTCGGCGTCACCGGGCCGCCGTCGTTGGCGGAGTCGACGCAGGGAGTCTGGCATGAATGGTTCGGCTTTCGTAGACCGCTGGGCTGGAGCGGTCAGCTTCCGTTCGAAACGGATTTCGCCGTCACCTGGACGCACGCGCGGGAACTGCTGCCGAACGGGTCGCGAGGTGCTTCAGTCGCGCACCTCGCGCCGTACGGGGCCGTCGAGCTCGGTACGTTGCGCACCGCCCTGGATCTCGGTGCACGGATCGCGATCGGCTTCCATCCGCCCGCGACGTGGCCAGGTGATCGTCAGCCGGCCGGAGGCGGGCGATTCGGCGTCTACCTCACCGCCGCCGCCGGCGGCAGCGGCGTCGTGCGCAACCTCTTCCTTGACGGCGACACCTTCCGGCCGAGCGGATTGGTGCGGAAGAACTTCCTGGTCGGGAGTGCGTCGCTCGGGATCGGCATCTCGGCGGGGCGGGTGAGGCTCGAGGCGACGGCGGTCACGATGTCGCGCGAGTATCCGACGCAGCCCGCGCCGCATACCTACACCAGCCTGTCGGTGCGGGTCTGGTAGGATCGGCGTGCTTGATGGCATCGCCGGCGTCGCCAGGTTTGGCCCGGCCGGAAGCCTTGTTCCGGCCGGGCAGGTCGGCCTGATTCCGATCTCTGGTTGGCCGCTGGACTTGAGGTGGGAGTCGTGATCAGACCTGGTGAGAGGGTTCTTGCCGCCGCGACGTTGATCACGGTGGCAAGCTTGCATGTCAAGCCGCTTCACGCCCAGCAACTGCGCGACTCGCTGGCAGGGCGCATGGTTGCTGCTGTTCTCGCCCAGTCGTTCAAAGATTCCGCCGGATACCAACCGCACCGGCTCCGCTCGTTCGATGAGGTGGCAGCGTTATTTCGCCAGTGCTGGTCTGGGGAGGCTGCCTCGTGCGCCCTCGCCGATTCGAGCCGCCTATTCGTCCTGGATTCCGTTCATTCCACCGGCAAGGCCTCCGCCGTCGTGAGCATTACCGAATATGGGTATGCCAGGACAACACCTGTCGACTTCGGCTTCACTCACGACCTGTGGAACGTTATCTGCGACAATCGCCGGTGTACCGTGAGGGCCTGGTCAAGAATGATCGAGACCGGTGACGGCTACATCAAGCCGTTGTAGAGGTGGGCTGGGTGGACAGTGCAGAAGTAGAGTAGAATAGTGCGGCGGTGGTCCCCGGATCGAAGAGGAGAGGGTCCCATGGAGCGCCCGAAGTCCTTCGAGGAGCAGATCGCCTTCTCCCTCCGTACCCCGCCATGACGTGGCATCCTCGCAGGGGGCTCGCGGCGATTGCGGCGCTGCTCGCGCTGGGGGGTTGCGACCACAGCGGACCATTCGCCGACCAGCCCTCAACGGTGGGGCCGGCCGGCACCGCTGATCCGGTCCGCCTCACCGTCAACGTCGAGCAGGACTATTGGCCGACGTGGGCCGAGGATGGCCGCGGCATCCTGTACTCCTTCGTCAATCCCGGCGCCACCGGGCATCGTTGCATCGGATTGCTTCCCGCCTCGGGCGGCACGCGCATCTGGGAAATGTGCGACAACCGCATCGGCGAGGAGGACAGCGTCAGCAGCTTCACAGGATACGCGCTTGGATCGGACGGCCGTCTGTTGTACGTCGAAGCCGTCGGAGACCGCAATCAACCGCTGACGCCGATCAAGACAACGCTCTGGCTCGCGGATTCGTCCGCACCCTTCTCGCGGTCGGCGCTGTTGACGCTGCCGACCTTCATCGACACGGTCGGAATCGCGTGGCTGAGCGACATCGCCTGGACCGGCCCGAACACCTTCATCGCCCTGGCCCAGGGCTTCGAGATCGAGGCAGAACCGCGGCCGCCATGCGACGACGCGGAAGACTCCGTGTTCGCGAACACCGGGCTGGTGGTGACCGGTACCATCGCATCCGGCCGGGCGACGCTGCAACCGGTGAGTGGCACCACCGGCGCCACCGGATACTCCCTCGCCGAAGACGGCGCTTCGATCGTGTTCATCACCCACAGTAATTCCTACCTGTTCAAGGTGCCGGCGGGCGGCGGCTCGGCTGTGACGGTGGCGCCGGCCAGCATCCTGGCGAATGAAGAATTGTTCGGCGTGTCGTGCAAGGCATCGTTGTGCGTTGTGGCGAACACCCCGGCGTCCTTTCCCGCCCATCTTCCGGCACCCTGCCACTTTGTCGATCCCGGCGTCCGGGAATTGAGCAGTGTCTCGCTGGCGACCGGAACCTCGCAGCAGCTGACCAGCGCCAACGACGTCATGGTCGCATCGCAGATCTCTCCGGTCACCGGCGACGTTGTTGTCCAGATCGGCGGCAATCTCGGCCACGTCCAGTCGATCCGGCATCCGTCCAATGGCGACCTGTATCTCTATCGAGGGTTGGTCCGCTGAGCGGCGTCGTGGCTGGTGCAAATCTGCGACTGCGACATGCCGTCCTGATCGTCGCACTGCTCGGGCTCGCCACCTGCCAGAGCCATGACGTGACCGCGCCGGGGTCAACGCTGGTTGCGACGATCTCGCTTACCACGAGCGCGGTGATCATCGCACCGCTGGAGCGGTTGACTGCGACGGCCATACCGCGAGATAGTGCGGGACGGGCGCTCGCCGGCTGGATGTCACCTGGACATCCTCACAGCCCTCCGTGGCCACCGTCGACAGCAATGGCGTGGTGACCGGCGTCGCGGGTGGGATGACAACGGTGACCGCGACAATCGGTGGCCTGTCCGCGTCGGTGACCATCTACGTCAGCTTCCCACCACCCGCCCCGCCCCCGCCCCCGCCTCCGCCGCCGCCACAGCCGCCCCCCACGACGATCGACACGGTCGGTT
>JBOHRZ010000192.1:0-5998 GCA_050732975.1 Gemmatimonadales bacterium | reverse complement strand
ATCCTGGGCGGGGTGCTGGACCGGCTCCTGGACCCGGCAACTGGGCGATCCGCTATCACGACGTCGCGCCTGCCAACGATCCGTCCTGGGCGTACGGGGACGTGATTCCGCTCAATCCCTGGCCCAGCAGCGACTGGATGGCGCTGCTCAGCGAGGCCGGGATCCTGGCGGTGGCGGCCGCGTTGCTCCTCGGCATCGATCTCGTCTGGCGCGCCGTGCGAGCAATCGGCGCCGGTCGCGATCGGACGCTCGACGGGGCAGCCCTCCTCGCGATCCTGCTGACTACGTTCGTCACCGGATCGCTCGACGCGGTACTGCTGCTCCCGGCGCCGCTTCTTTTCGTCGGAATCAGCGCCGGAGCCCTGCTGGTGCGAGCGGACGATCTCCAACCGGTTCCGTCCGTGCCCCGGTCCCGACTGGACGTCGCACTGGCAGCAATCCTGGGCCTGTGTGTCGCACGCAGCGCTCTGCAGACAGCGGCATATGGAGTGGCGGGAAACGGGAAGTCCCTTTCGCAACTCGAATGGGCGGCGCGGATCGATCCCGGGAGTTACCCCATCAGGATCGCCCTCGCCCAGCGCCTCCCCTGCTCAAGTGCGAAGCCGCACATCGTCACCGTGGCCCATCTCGCGCCGAACTGGCCCGCGACGATCGCCGCCGCGCGCCGCTGCGGCGTCCGCATACCCAGATAATCCCTCTTCGCCGAACGATTCGCGGAAGGAGGCGAAGGCGACCGAGGTGAACTGCGATCGTCTCCTTCATCGCTTCCTTCTCTCTCCTCCGTCACCTTCGTCACCTCGCTCGCCTCGGTTGCGGCCCCATTCGGACCACGAGCCGTCGTAGATCGCGACCGGAGGTCCGACGGTGCGGGCGCCCGATTCCCGGACCGTCTCGATCGCGAGCGCCAGGGCCGCCGCGCTGGTACCTGATCCGCACAACGACACGAGGGGGCGGCCGATTTCGATGCCACGCTCGGCAAGTAGCGACTTGATGGCTGCCGGCGAGCGCATCAGCCCGGTGGCGGGATCCGTCAGCTCGGCGTACGGGATGTTGCGACTCCCGGGAATCGATCCACGGCCGACCTCCGGGCGCGGTTCGTCGACCTCGCCGCGGAACCGCGGCGCCGGCCGGCAATCGGCGAGCTGCGCCGGGTCATTCCCGGCTACGATCGCTTCGACCCTCGTCCGGTCGCACACCAGCGATCGATCGACCGATGGCGTCGGGTATCCCGTGGTGTTGCGGTGCACGATACCGCGCTGGACCGGTCGCGTCGCCGCCGACCACGCCGGAAATCCGCCATCGAGGACGGCCACGTTGCGGTGCCCGAAGACCCGGAACATCCACCACACTCGCGCCGCGCTGAGATTGACGCCGCTGCCATCATAGCACACCACCCGGTCACCGGGGCGGATGCCCAGATGCTCCATCGCCCGAGCGAAGTGCTCCGGCTTCGGGAGCATGTGTGGCAGGTCGGTGTCGGAATCACTCAACGCATCGAGGTCGAGGCGCACCGCCCCGGGGATGTGCGCCGCATGATATTCGGCCTCGGCGTCCCGGCCCGAGTCGGGGAGATACCAGGAGCAATCGAGCAGCACCAGATCCGGATCGTCGCGGTGGGAAGCGAGCCAGATCGGGCTGACCAGCGAGGTCATTCCCATTGGTCAAACTTCGACCCGTGCCTGCGGCGCAACAAGTTCCGGGCCGATTCCTGGCCGCCCTCCTCTGTTCCATTTGTAGTCGGTCGCCGCGAGGTCCACCTGGTTCGCCATGGCCCGGCTGTCGCCCACAAGATGTTGCGGCATCGTGACCTGAATGCCGGCGTGGAGTGCCGGTCGCCTGCTTTGTTGCCCGTCCTGAAATTGTGGCACGAAGTATGAGGTAAAACTGGTGCCGTGCCTTTCCCCGGGATCCCGGCTTGATCGAGCCGATGATCTGTGTCAGCGGGACGCGTGGCGGAATGACGCGGCGTGTAATCGGAGGTCCGATGTTCGGCGATTCCATGTTCGACGAAGAAGACCGACTCCGCCGAGCCGAAGAGCATCAGGATGAGGATCAGCTGTTCGCCGGCGACGACGAGCTCGAAGAGCCGACCGCCGTGGGCGGCCTCGACGAGCGGATTCGCCGCCGTCAGGCCGTTGCCCAGCTCCTGCGCGAAGTCGGCGGCTGCTGACCTGTCTTGTCAGGGCCGGATGTGCTGCGCTCCGGCCAGTTCCTCTCCCGGATTGACGTACCGGTCGAGCGCCTGCCGGTATTGGCGTTCGTACAGTGCCCGGTAGCGGCCCCCCTGGTCGAGCAGTTCGTCGTGGGTGCCACGCTCGACGATTTCGCCATCCTCCAGCACCAGGATCTGATCCGCCGAGGTGATCGTCGAAAGCCGATGGGCGATCACGAAGGTTGTCCGCCCCGCTCGCAACCGTGCCAGCCCCTCCTGGATCAGCGACTCGCTCTCCGAATCGAGTGACGAGGTCGCCTCGTCGAGGATCAGGA
The DNA here is from genome assembly GCA_050732975.1 of Gemmatimonadales bacterium. GTDB lineage: Bacteria > Gemmatimonadota > Gemmatimonadetes > Gemmatimonadales > GWC2-71-9 > Palsa-1233. The sequence continues at coordinate 3,511 of JBOHRZ010000192.1, read as the reverse complement.
TCGCCGGATCGGCGAGAATGGCCCGCGCGATCGCCACCCGTTGCCGCTGGCCGCCGCTCAACTTGACACCCCGCTCGCCGACGATGGTCTGGTAGCCCAGTTCGAACCGGAGGGCGAACTCGTCGCAGTGGGCCACCCGCGCCGCCTCCAGCACGTCGGCATCGGTGGCACTGGGGTGCGCGAAACGGATATTCTCGAGGATCGATCCGTCAAAGAGAAAATTGTCCTGCAGCACAATGCCAAGCCGGCTGCGGTACTCGCGCAGCCGGATCCCGGCCAGATCGCGACCGTCGATGAGAATACGCCCTGAATCGGGGTGATTGAAGGCCATCACCAGCGACACCAGCGTGCTCTTCCCCGAGCCGCTGGGACCGACCAGCGCCGTGGTCGACCCGGCGGGAGCGTCGAACGCGATGTGCTTGAGCACCGGAACGCCGGGATTGTAGGAGAAGGTGACATCGTCGAATTGAACGTGGCCGACGATCGTGCCGGCGGCGCCCCGTTCGGCATCGTCAGCATCTTCCGGAACCCACGAACGCAATTCGCGGATCCGGTCGAGCCCGGCGAAGGCCTCCGACACCTGCGTGCCGACCGAGGCCATCTGGATCAGCGGCCGCGCCAGAATCAGCAGGAAAGCCGAGTAGGCGAACAGGCCGCCGACGGTGATCCGTCGGGCCGCGTGTTCGTGACCTCCGACGATGAACAGCAGCGTGACAGTGAGGCCGACGATCACGGTCGATAGCGCCATCGTCCCCGAGATCGCGGTCATCGTGGTGGCGACGTTGCGGAACAGCTTGTTGACGCCGCGAGTGAACACCAGCTTCTCGCGCCGCTCTGCCGCGTAGGCCTTCACCACCCGGATCCCGGAAATGCTTTCCACGAGGCGCCCCGTCACATCGGCGTTGATCTGGCCCCGGGTGCGGAAGATCGGGCGCAATTTCGAGAAGGCATACGCCATTCCGCCGGCGAAGAGCCCGAGAATCACCACGTTGCAGAGCGTCAGGCGCCAATCCAGATAGATCAGGATGCCGAACGCCACGATCGCCGTGATGGCGCCGCCAATCAGCTGCACCAGCCCGGTGCCGATGAGATTGCGAATGCCTTCGGCGTCGGTCATGACCCGCGACACCAGTTGGCCGGTCTGCGTCGAGTCGAATCGCCCGATCGGCAACCGGACCAGATGCGCCTGGATGGCTCGGCGCATCTCGGTGATCGCCCGCTGCCCGGCGACACCGAGCACCTGCGAGAGCCCGAACGACGTGACAGCCTGCACCACCGTCGCGCCAAGGATCGTCAGGGCGATCATCGTGAGCCGGTGCATGTCGTTCGCCGGGAACACCTTGTCGATCACCACCTTGGTTTCGGCCGGGGCGACCAGGCCGGCGGCGCTGTTGATCAGCATCACCACGAGCCCGAAATAGAGGCGGCCGCGATGAGCGCCGATCAGGTCGCGGGCTTCGCGCCAGACGGCGTCGGTGGTGACCTTCTTCTTCGGTAGCGGCTCGGGCACGGATGTCCTGGTTATTGACGGTACGGGATGAAAGATCGCGGGGAGGCGGTGGTTATCCAAAACCGCGACCGGCCCCGGGCGGACAGAGTATCGAAGACGACCGCACGGCGACCGGGACGTTTCAACAGTGTGCGGCGCGCTGCGGCATCAACCATCGGCGTGGTCGAGACGTAGGGAAAATGTTGTTCGCCGATAGCGGCAATCCGCCACTCGTCACGGGGCCAACCACGATGCATTCCCGACTCCGCCACTGGCTCGCGATCGCCGTCATGTCGGCGATTCAGGTCGCGACCCCGCGGTCGGCGATGGCGCAGGGTGGCGATCTCGACATTATCACGGGCCTGGTGACCGATCAGGCCGGCAACCCGGTGCCGAATGCCCAGATCGAGGCGTTGAGCATCCAGACCGACGAAACCCGTCATGCCACCACCAACGCCAAGGGCCAGTACACCATCATTTTCACCGACGGCGGCGGCCAGTATCGCGTGACGGCCCGCGCCATCGGGCATTCGCCGTTCATCCAGAACGTGGCGCGCCAACCGGACGACGATCGCATCTCGCTCGACATTCGCCTCGGCGAAGGCGCCGTCACCCTGCAGGCGCTGGTCGCCACCACCAATCGACGGCCGAATCTCGGGGCCAAGGAGCGCCCGACGCCGGGCGAGACGTCGCTCTTCGTCACCGGCGAGCAGGCCCTCCGCCTTCCGATCGACGCCACCGATCTCGCGGCCCTGGCGGCGCTCGCACCCGGCGTGATCTTCACCGCCGGGACGGATTCGACCGCCGCGACATTTTCCGTCGCCGGCCAGAGCGCCGAATCGAACAGCTACCTGATCAACGGGATGACCACGAGCAGCACCACCGTACCGCAGGATGCGGTGCGCACCACTCGGGTGATCACCAATTCCTACGATGTCTCTCGCGGTGGATTTGCGGGCGGCCAGGTGTCGATGACGTCGCGGGGCGGCGGCAACCGGGTGACGGGGTCGCTGAGCTCGCGCTTCCAGGATCAGGACCTTTCGTGGGGCGGCAACACCGGCAGCACGTTCGGCGCCGGGCGCACCAACGAGCTGATCAGCGGCGGTTTCGGCGGCCCGCTCAAGCGCAACAAGACCTCGCTCTTCGGCTCGCTGCAGGTAACGCGTCAGGTCTCGCCGCTGCCGTCGCTCAATCTCGCCGACAACACTACGCTGTTGCGGCTCGGCGCCTCCCCGGATTCGGTCAGCAAGTTCGTCACGATGGTCAATCAACTGGGACTCACCAACCTCGCCGGCACCATCGATCCCAACCGCACCAATGCCCGGTACAACTCACTCGACCGCTTCGACTGGAATCTTGGCCAGACCCACATCGTCACAATTACCGGCAATCTGTCGCTCAGTAGCCAGGATCCGACCCGCATCGGGTCGACGCAGTTGCAGCAGGTCGGCGGCAATTCCGACGCCAAGAGCGCCGCCGCAAGCCTGCAGATGGCATCACGCCTCGGACGGTGGATCAACCAGTTCCGCGGCGGCGCCACCGTCGACGACAACAAGTCGGATCCCTATCTCACCGCACCGGTCGGGCGCGTCATCAACGAGTCGACGCTCGATTCGGGGCAGATCGCGACCACCACCTTCGGGTTCGGCGGCAACAGCGGCCTGCCGCAACACAACACCACCACCAACTATGAAGCGACCGACGAACTGTCGCTCATCCCCGGCGCCGCGACCCACCGGTTCGTGCTGGGACTCTACGCCTACGGACAGCATTTCAATCAGGACGTCACCAACAACCGCTACGGGACGTACACCTACAACTCGCTGGCGGACTTCCTGAACAATGCGCCCGCCCAGTTCACCAGGACGCTGCAACCGACCATCCGCGACGGCGGGGTGTGGAATGAGGCGATTTACCTGAGCGACGCGTGGCGACCGCGCTCCAGCCGCGCCCGGGCCCGAGCCGCCGACACGGCGAACGGCGGCCGCGGCGGTCGCGGCTTCGGCGGCGGGAGCGGGGGGG